>JAYUYE010000255.1:0-4968 GCA_043752985.1 Myxococcales bacterium | reverse complement strand
TGGTCGTACGGAGCCTGGCTGCCGGAGAGCTGGCATGCGAAGGTCGCATCGTGACAGGGACACGTGCCGAGTAACACGTACGACCTCGTCGTCCTCGGTGATGACCTGTCCGCCTTGGTCTGCGCGACGCTGTGTGCGCGACGCGGCCTGCGCACGCTGGTCCTCGGCGACGATCGCCCTGCCCGCTACACGCTTGGCCCCCACAAGCTGCCGATCGATCCGGTGATGTGGCCGACCACCGCGGGCTCCGCGAGCGAGCGGGTGCTGCGCGAGCTCCATGCCGAGCTGGCGCTACGTCGCAAGCTGCGCGAGCCGAAGATCGCAGCGCAGCTCGTCGCACCCGACCTCCGGATCGACCTCGGCGCGGATCGCCTCGCGGCCGAGCTCGACCGCGAGGTCGGCGCACCTATCGCGACCGCGTGGCTCGCGCGCTGGGACCGCGCCAGCGAGCTCGCTCGGCTGCTCGATCCATTGCTCGGTACCGAGCACGCGTTCCCCGGGTTCGGCTTCTTCGAGCGCCGCGATGTGGCGAAGCTCGCGGACCGTGTCGCCAGCGATGCCGCGACCTGGTGGACCGACGCGCAGACCGATCCGAACGCAGTGCTGTGGCGTCACCTCGCCGCGATCGCGATGCGCCACCCCGATCCTCCGCCGGCCGCGATCGCGCGTGCCGTCGACGCGTGGCGCACGGGACCGTCTCCGCTGCGCGGTGATGGCGACGCGATGCGCGAGCTGTTCGTCGAGAAGCTGACCACCGCCGGTGGCGAGGTTCGCGCGGGCAAGGTCACCGACGTCGGCGTGTCGTGGGGCAAGATCGCGAGCCTCACCCTCGCGAGCGGCGACGAGATCGGAACCAGCCAGGTCGTCGCGAGTCGACCGCCCGCGGAGCTCGCGGAGCTGCTCGGCAAGAAGGCGCCGAAGCGCCTCGGCGAGCTCGCCGCGGGTGTGTCGCTCGTCGGCTACCGCTACACGCTCAATATCGTGATCGACGAGGCTGGCATCCCCGAGCACATGGCGCCCACCGTCGCAGTGATCGCGGCGCCCGACAAGGATCCATCCGGCGACTCGGCGTTCTCGATTCACCTCGGCGAGACCGACGACACCGGCCGCGTGATCGCTACGATCGCGGCCGTGCTGCCGAGCGAGGGCACGCTCGACGGCGATCGCCTCGTCTCGAAGTGCATGGCCCTGCGCGCCGGGCTGTGGAAGCGCCTCGGCGACGTGATGCCGTTCTTCGAGCGCCACCTCGTGCTCGCACACTCGCCGTTCGAGTCGACGCCTCCACAGGTCCCCGGCGGTCGCGGCAGCTACGACGTCCCCCGTAACTTGCCGCTCGCCATGTCGCCGGTGTGGGCCGGCGCCGCCTCCGACAGTGCCGTCGACCAGGTCGCCGGCGGTCCGCTGACCTATCAGACCGGACTCAAGAACCTGACGCTGACCGGCGAGCAGCTCGTGCCGAGCTTGGGCATCGAGGGCGCGCTCGTCGCAGGCTGGAGCGCGGCCAAGGTCGCGTGTGCGATCGCCGGCAAGAAGAAGGACTACCTCCGCGACGAGACGGTCGGCGCAACGGGCTCGTAGCGCTAGCGATCGCGCGCCAGCCATCAGCCAGGGTCGGCCGGAACTAGCGATGGGGATACGCTGCGGAGATGCAGGGCTCACACTCATCGACTGCGCTAGCGGGATGACGGCCTCGGCTGGGATCGGGATGCGAACGCCGAGCGTGGCGGGCGGAGTCATGTCCGCGTCATGCACCGAACGGTCAGAGGTCGGTCGAGTCCGCTTCGTCGACGGCGTCGGTCTCGTCGGGAGCGGACGCGGGAATCAGCCGGCCGCGGCCCTGGTAGGTCAGCTCGAACGTGGCTCGCCAGCGCGGCGCGCCGATCTCGTCGCCGAGGCCGGTGCCGAACCGCGCGCCGAGCGTGATCGACGGCAGCGGCTGCGTCACGATCCCGAACCGCACCTCGGCGGGCGACGGGCCGGCCTTGCCGGCGATGTTGTCACCGAGGACTGCGACGACCTCGCCGGTCAGCTTCACTTGATCAGCCACGCACCACAGCGGGCGGATCGGCGGCACCGGAATGACGAGGCCGACGCCGCCGAACAGCTCATCACCCACGAGGGTGTCGGCGAGCTGGACCTCGGCGCCGCGCAACCGGATTCCTGCGCTGCCCGCGAGCACGATGCCGCGCGGCAGCTGCGCTCGTGCGATCAGGCTCCAGGCGAGCGACCACGACGACTCGCCCGCGAAGTCGCGCGCATCACCGGTCGGCAGCGAGGCCTCGACGCGCAGGAACACGGAGCCGTGCGGTGCATCTACGACCCGGATCCGCGCCGCGACCCGAAGGTCGCCCGGCACCCAGCGATCGAGCTCGCGCTCATCGCCTGTGATCCGCAGGCGATCGCCCTCCTGCCACGCGAACGGGAACCGCGCGTCGAGGACCACGCTGTCACCGAGCGCCAGCGCGCCTCCGAGTGCGAGCGTTGCGCGACGGGTGACGGGTGCGCTCTCGGACAGCGGTGAGCGCAGCAGGATCGGGCGGCGGAGGTAGCCAAACGTGACGCTGAATCCCCAGCCGGGGACCGGCGCGCCTGCATCGAAGCCGAGCTCGGTGCGCCCGGCGGGAACGATCTCCCGATCGACGTCGATCGCGGCGGGCTCGTCGCGCGGCTCGTCGGCTCGCGCGATGCCAGAGAGCGCGGCGACCGCAAGCAGTGCGGCGCCACCCGCGGCACGGTCGACGCGGCCCACACTCGCGGCGCGCGTCATTTCATCCCATCAGCCGCGAGCCGAGCTCGTAGACCCGCGCCGGCGCCATGTGCCGGTACCGCGTGACCTGCACGCGAAGCTGCGCGACATGGTCGATCACGTCGCGGCGCGATGCACCCTTCGCGAGCAACGCGCGAGCGCGCTCGACGATCGGTGCGCGGGCCGATGCCGGGTGATAGATAAAGGTCCTGCCGAACCGGACCTCGCCGCCGAGTCCGATCAGCCGGAGCTCGGCGACATCGCCGACCTCGACGCCGTGCAGCGCGCGTTGCTCGTCGACGTGAAACACCGCGCCGCCGAGCAGATCGAGCAGCTCGATCCGGCGCGTTCCGTTCGCGAGCGCGCGGACCTCGAACAGGCTGCGCTGCGAGGTGACGAGCGCGCGCATTGCATCGCGGCGCGGATCATCGGCCGCGAGCTCGCGGGCCGTCACCGCGGCGGGCGGTACCGTGTCGCCCGGGACCACGCGCTCGATCACGTACCACTCGACGAACGCGGCGCTCCATGGCTCCCACAGCTCGTCGTCCTGATGGACCTTGCCGCGGCGCTCCTCGTATTCGCGGCGTGCCTGCGAGGCGGCGTCGGCGTCGGCGGTGTGGCGCGCGTAGAGCTCCTCGATCACCTGATCGAGGAGTGCTGCCGGCGATGGGGCGATCATCACCGGGCCTTCGCGAGAAAGTCCCGGAACCGTGCAAACAAGTAGCTCGCGTCGTGCGGACCCGGGCTGGCTTCCGGGTGGTACTGGACGCTGAAGATCGGCTTGCCGGCGACGGCGATGCCTTCGTTGGAGTTGTCGAACAGGTTCTGGTGGGTGACGTGGACGCCCGACGGCAGCGTGGTCTCGTCGACGATGAAGCCGTGGTTCTGCGACGTGATCTCGACCTTACCGGTGGTCTTGTCGAGCACCGGATGATTGCCGCCGTGGTGGCCGAACGGAAGCTTCAGCGTCTTGGCACCGAGCGCGAGCCCGAGGATCTGGTGACCGAGGCAGATGCCGAACACCGGCTTGCCGCTCGCGCACAGCTCTCTGGTCGCGACGATGCCGTACTCGACCGCCGCCGGATCGCCGGGGCCGTTCGACAGGAAGAAGCCGTCGGCACCGAGCGCGAGCGCCTCGCGTGCGGGCATGGTGGCCGGGACCACGGTCACCCGGCAACCGATGTCGCGCAGCTGGCGAAGGATGTTCTCCTTCATGCCGAAGTCGTAGGCGACGACGTGATACGCGATCGGTGCCGGCGGAATCGCGCGGCCATCGTCGACTGCGCGCCAGGTCGGCTCCGTCCACTCGTAGCTCTCCACGCAGGTGACGCGCGGAACGAGATCGAGCCCGTTCATCACCGGCGATGCCTTGATACGAGCGAGCACGGCCTCGATCTCGGTGACGTTTGGCGTGATCGCGCCGCGCATCGCGCCCTGGTCGCGAAGCACGCGGGTCAACATGCGGGTGTCGATGCCGTCGATGCCGGGAACCTGGCTGGTGTCGAGCCAGCTCGCGAGCGTGCCCTCGGAGCGCCAGCTTGCCGGGATCGGCGACAGCTCGCGGATCGCGAGGCCGGCGCAAGCAACGCGGCGCGCCTCCGTATCGGCGAGGTTGATGCCGACGTTGCCGATCTGCGGCGCCGTCATCACGACGATCTGGCCGCAGTACGAGGGATCCGAGATGATCTCCTGGTACCCGGTGATCGAGGTGTTGAACACGACCTCGCCGATCGACTCGATGCGAGCACCGAAGCCTTCACCGCGAAAGACATTGCCGTTCTCGAGGACGAGCGCGACAGGCCAGCGTGCGTTGCTCATCGAAACCTCGAATCGAGATCGAAGACCGGGCGGCCTTCGACCAGGGTGAGCACCGCGCGCCCGGCCATCGCCTGGCCGAGGAACGGCGTGTTCTTCGACTTGCTGGAGAGACCTTCGGAGCTGATCGTGACCGGCCGCTCGGGGTCGATCACGCAGATATCGGCGACCGCGCCGACAGTGAGCCCACCGCCCGGCAGACCGAACGCGCGAGCCGGTCCACCGGTGAACGCCGCGATCGCGCGCTTCTCGTCGAGCGTGCCCATGCGGACGAAGTCGAGAATGATCGGCAGCGCGGTCTCGAGGCCGAGCATGCCGGGTGCAGCGCACTCGAACTCGACGTCTTTCTCGACCGGCGAGTGCGGAGCGTGGTCGGTGGCGATCGCATCGATGGTCCCATCGACGAG
>JAYUYE010000254.1:0-1887 GCA_043752985.1 Myxococcales bacterium | reverse complement strand
CCAGATGGCCGCGAGCGCTACAGCATGGCCCGTGGCTCGATCGGATTGTCGCTGACGATGGTGGCGAGTCCCGCGATCACCTGGACACGCGGTGCGACTTGCGTGCCACTGCGGCGAACGCGAGCGATGTCACCTGGTCCCTTGGTTGCAACTGACTCCAACCATGACCTTCCAGCAGATCCTCTGCCCGATCGACTTCTCGCGCGGATCGGAGCGCGCGATGCACGTCGCGGTGCGACTCGCGGAGAGATCCAGAGCCGAGCTCGTGATCGCCCACGCATTCCACATCCCGCCGCTGGCGTTCGCGGGCGAGGAGCCGTTTCCCGCCGATACCATCGAGCGCATGCACGACGACGCTCAGCGCAGCCTGACCGAGGCTGCAAAGGAAGCGACCCGCCTCGGAGCTCAGCGCCTGACGTCGCGGCTCCTGACCGGTCTGCCCTGGGATCAGATCGTCGAGGTTGTGCGAAGCGACGCGACGGTCGATCTCGTCGTCATGGGCACGCAGGGCCGCACGGCTCTTTCGCGCGTGCTCCTCGGCTCGACAGCGGAGAAGGTCGTACGGCATGCACCGTGCTCGGTGCTCACCGTGCGCGAACAGGCTGATGTCGCGCCGTTCGACCACATCCTGTGTCCGATCGATTTCTCGGAGAGCTCGCGGCACGCCATCGAGCTCGCGGCGAAGCTCGCGGAGCCGGGCGGTGCGGGCATCACGCTGCTCCACGTGCTCGAGCTGCCAGTGGCCTACTCGGGCGACCCCCACGTACCGGGCTTCATCGAGGGTCTCGACAAGAAGGCGGCACATCTGCTCGAGCAATGGGCCACCGACGTCAGAGCCAAGCTCTCCGTACCGGTGACGACCAGATCCACGATCGGCAGTCCGGGCGGACAGACGCTCGCCGCGCTCGACGACGACCCGACCTTCGATCTCGTCGTGATGGGAAGTCATGGCAGAACCGGCATCCGTCGCGTGCTACTCGGTTCGGTCGCCGAGAAGGTCGTGCGTCATGCGGCCTGTCCTGTGCTCATCTCCCGGGCTCGCGCAGCAACGGATTCGTGACGCCGTACGGGCTCAGCGAGCGTGGGCTGCGCCGAGCGCGAACACGTCGGAGGTGCCGTGCTCGCCGAGCAGTGCGACGCGCGCCTCGCCATCCCGGTCGATCACCGCGGCGAGCGCGGCGTCCTCGATCCGTTCGGTCAGCTCGGCGCACTCAGCTTCGATGCGAGCGCCGGTCGCGAACCGCGGTGGGCGGTGGCCGAGTACCGGGGGTCGCCCGCGGATCGCCGGTATCGGCCCAACCGTGTTCGCCAATCAGGGGGACGAACATCACTGCTCCGAGGTCCTCTCGACGGTACTCGTGCTCGGCGGTGCGGGTCACCCGGACGAGCTCTTGCTTCCGGCTCTCGCCGACTGGCATGACGAGTCGGCCGCCGATCGCGAGCTGGTCGAGCAACGTCTGCGGTAGGTCCGGTCCGCCCGCCGCGACGACGATCCCACCGAACGGTGCGTGCTCGCTCCAGCCGAGCGTGCCGTCGCCACAGCGCACCTCCACGTTGCCGTAGCCGAGCTCCGTCAGCCGATCGCGCGCGCCCTCGGCGAGATCCGGATGGCGCTCGATCGTGTAGACGCGCCGTGCGATGTGAGCCAGCACCGCCGCGGCGTACCCGGAGCCCGTGCCGATCTCGAGCGCGTCCTCGTCGGGACGGAGCCCGAGCGCCTCGGTCATGAGGGCGACGATGTATGGCTGCGAGATCGTCTGCTCGGCCGCGATCGGCAGCGGGCGGTCTTCGTACGCGAGCTCGGCGAGCGCTAGTGGGAGGAACGCCTCCCTGGGCACGGCCGTCATCGCGGCGAGCACGCGCGGGTCGTGGACGCCACGCGCCCTG
>JAYUYE010000253.1:0-1887 GCA_043752985.1 Myxococcales bacterium | reverse complement strand
TCGCCGAGAGCATCCGCGAGGTGCTGCTGTTCACGTCGGACGGGCGGATGGCCTCGGATGTCCAGCCGATGCTGCGGTTCGGTGTGCGCGCCGTGGCGGAGCGCGACGGCAAGCGGCAGTCGGGCTCGGGCGGCGGCGGAGGTCGCTACGGGCTCGATTACTTCGCAGACGCGAAGCGCGATGCAGCGGCGCACGGCCGCGAGGCGGCGCGCATCGCGATCGCGATGCTCGATGCGCGCGATGCTCCTGCCGGCGAGATGCCGGTCGTCCTCGGACCCGGCGACTCCGGAATTCTGCTGCACGAGGCGGTCGGTCACGGCCTCGAGGCGGACTTCAACCGCAAGGAGACGTCGAACTACACCGGTCAGATCGGCAAGATGGTTGCGTCGGCGTTGTGCACGGTCGTCGATGACGCGACGATCGTCAGCTCGCGCGGCGCGATGAACGTCGATGACGAGGGCTACGCGGGTCAGTCGAACACGCTGATCGAGAACGGCATCCTCGTCGGGTACATGCACGACCGGCTGAGCGCGAAGCACTTCGGTATCAAGCCCACCGGTAATGGTCGTCGTGAATCGTTCCGCTCGATGCCGCTCCCGCGGATGACGAACACGTCGCTGCTCGGCGGCAAGGACAATCCCGAAGACATCATCAAGAGCGTCAAGCGCGGGATCTACGCGAAGCGGTTCTCCGGGGGACAGGTCAACATCTCGAACGGCGACTTCCTGTTCTCGTTGACCGAGAGCTATCTGATCGAGGACGGCAAGCTGACCGCGCCGCTCAAGGGCGTGAACCTGATCGGCAACGGACCCGAGGTGCTTCGGCGCGTCGACATGCTCGGTTCGGACTTCGAGCTATCGGACGGAATCTGGACGTGCGGCAAGGACGGCCAGTCCGTGCCGGTCAATGTCGGGACGCCGACCGTGCGCATTGCATCGATCACGGTAGGAGGAACGCAGGCATGAGCGGAGTCCAGGTCACGGAGAAGACGATCAAGGAGCTCTGCGACGTTGCGCAGCTCGCGGTCGAGATCGCGAAGCGCGCAGGTGCGGATGACGCAGAAGTGCTCGTACGCGACGGCAGCGAGCTGACCGCGAAGATTCGGCTCGGCGAGCCCGAGCTGGTGCAGGAGGCCGGCAGCCGTGGGCTCGGTCTCCGCGTGCTCAAGGATGGCAAGCGCGCCGTCACGTACACGAGCGATCTGCGGCGCGAAGCGCTCGAGGCGCTGTGCGCGGAGACCGTGACGCTCGCGGGGTACGCCGAGCGTGACGAGTTCAGCCAGCCGCCCGATCCGGCGCTGCTCGCGAAGACGTTTCCAGAGCTCGATCTGTACGATCCCAAGGTCGCCGAGGTCGATGCGGCCTGGGCGCTCAAGCAGGCGATCGCTGGCGAGGCCGCGGCGCGCAAGCACGACTCGCGCGTGACCAACTCCGAGGGTGCGACGTGGTCGCGCGTGCTCGGTGCGACGGCGTTCGCGACGAGCGGCGGCTTCGTTGGCGGCTATCGCGGCAGCTACGCCTCGTTCGTGGTCGAGCCGCTGTGCGACGACACGACGGACCCGACGAATCCAAAGAAGCGCAACGGCTACTGGTGGACCGCGTCGCGGTTTCTCGCGGAGCTGGAGGCGGCAGAGGCCGTCGGCATCGAGGCAGCGCGCCGCACGGTCGCGACGCTCGGTTCGCGCAAGGTCGACACGCAGGAGTGCGCGGTCGTCTTCGATCCCGAGGTGTCACGCTCGATCGTCGGGACGATCTTCAGCGTAGCGAACGGCTCGTCGTTCTGGCGCAAGTCGAGCTACCTCGTCGGCAAGGAGGGCGAGGTGATCGCCTCGCCGCTCGTGACGATCGTCGACGATCCGTTGATCCCGCGCGCACCGGGCAGCAAGCC
>JAYUYE010000252.1:0-4975 GCA_043752985.1 Myxococcales bacterium | reverse complement strand
TCGCGCAGCGCCTGCTGGCGAAGGAACCGAGCAATGCCGACGCACAGGAGATGGTCACCACGCTCACCGCCAGCGTAGCGACGGCGAGCACCCAGCGGTGAGCGGTTCGCCTGGCAGGTGGAGACGCGTTTGTTTGCGCGCACGCGACCGTCGCAGCGAAGACCAAGCGAAGCCTCGGCGGAGTTCTGGTTTCGTCCCGGTGTGACCTTGCCTCCAAAGGTGCGCGCTACTTGCTGTCGATGCAGCCCACGAGTGACGCCCCCCGCCTCCGCGAACATGGCGCTGTCCGTAGAACGCGGTGCCGGATCGGCCGAGTGCCTCCTGTCGATTGCAGGCGGATACTCGATCCCCGTCCGAGCGCTGCGCGGAACGGGCATCAGGCGAGCCGCAGCCGCTCACTCGATCAGTGAGCGCTCCGAGTCGTCGGCCCGCCCTTTGCTGACCGCTGACGTCACGATGAGGACGTATTGGAAGTTCGCGCGCTTGCTCGGGGTCCGCGACCGCTCTGCTCGCCGCAGGTTGCACACGATCATGCTCGGAGCGGCACTTGCCGCTGGGTGCGGAGTTCCCGACGAACCCGATTACGGAATGATCGATTCCGAGGTGTCGGTAGGTACCTACACGACGTCGAGCTGTTCGACGTCGGTCGTCGTGGGTCTGTCGAAGCAGATCGCAGAAGAAGTCGCCTGCATGAGCCCCGGCTCGCTGGTCAAATTCAATCCGACCGCAAACCTCACGTTCACGAGCAACGCCGTGCTGCCGTATCTCAACAGTGCGGCGAAAGCGAACCTCTTGAAGGTCGCGCAGACGCGCGTCGTCAGGATCAACAGCGGGTTCCGCACCGTCGCGCAGCAGTACCTGCTGTACCGCTGGTTCCAGCTCGGCCGCTGCGGAATCCCGGCCGCGGCAGTTCCAGGGCGCTCGAATCACGAAGGTGGTCGCGCGGTCGATCTGCAAAACTACTCCTCGCTGATCTCCGCGATGGGCGCTCGCGGCTGGTCGCACAACGTCCCCGGTGACCCGGTGCACTTCGAACACCTGAGCTCGCCCGACATTCGCGGCAAGGACGTCGTCGCATTCCAGCGGCTCCACAATCGCAACAACCCGAACAACAAGATCGCCGAAGATGGCGCCTACGGACCGGCAACCGGAGCCGCCCTGCGAGCAGCACCGGCGACCGGCTTCTCGAAAGGCCCTCTGTGTGGTCAGCCCGTGCCCGGCGTTGATGTCGTGATGATCGATGGTCCTGACAAGGTCGCGCCGAGCACGACGACGCACTACGCGATCACCGTGCGCAACACCGGCGACCTTGCCTGGCCGCCAGGAACAAAGTTGATCGTGGCAGATGGCACCGCGAGCGAGCTCTACAGCGCAGCGACGTGGACCTCACCGACCGAAGTCGGCACGCTCGGCGTCGAGGTCGCCAAGGGCGCGCAGCACATCATCGATCTCGAGATCGACGTACCGGCGGTGACCGAGGAGACGCCGATGTCGACCCAGTTCGCGCTCGCGAGCGGTGGGAAGATGTTCGGGATGATCAACATCGCGGTCACCGTCACTCCGAACGGCGACGAAGGGACGAGCGGCGATTCGCCGGATGAGAATGACCCGGAGATGGAGTCGGGGTGCAGCACCGGCGGTGGGACGAGCTGGACGACGTCACTGATTCCGGCGCTGCTGATGCTCCGCCGGCGCCGCCGTTAGAGCGAAGACAACGGACCGGCGCGCGTACGCTGCCGCTAGCTCTCGGACGTCAATGACTCGCTGCCGCCGGGTGCTCCTCGGCGTGACCGCACGGCCGTCGGTTGCGAGCATCGCGGGGAGATCGAAACACCGCACACCGGCGGACGTCGCCAGCCACAGCGTCGCGCCGCTGAAAGCGAGCGCGTGGAAGGGAAGCGGCGCGCCCGCCGAGCGGATCAGCTCGTGAACGCTGCGAACACACGAGCCGTGCTCGAGCACGGTGATGGCGGCCCCACCGCACTGGCCAACGATCACGCGCGAGGTGTGGCTACGGCCAGAATGCGCGAAGGATCGCAGTCGACCGCACCGACGTCGATCGTGCGGCGTGCTGACAGGTCGACAGCGCGAGCGCAACATTCCCGTGAGCCGCGAACGAACAGGACCGTCGCCGCGCTACCAGTCCACACCAGCGCTCCGGCTCGGAATCCTCCGGCGCAGCCGAAACCACGAGTGAGGAACCTGCACCCGTCCGTTCGCCATCCTCACAGCGTCAGCTGGCACAACAGACCACGGTGATCGGTACCGAACCCGCCGTCGAGTCTGTTCGTACCGGCGGCTTCGCCCAGGGTCTTGCAGGTACCGAGCGCGAAGTTCGAGATCACGTGATCCCAGGTGTGGTCTGCGATGGGAAACGTGTAGAAGGCACTCATCAGCGGTGGCGATTGCTCTGCGGTGCCGCTGTGAAACCGGAAGCTCTGGCCCTCTCCGACGTGCTCGCGAAGGTACTTCTCGGACGCGTCGGTGCCCGCGAACGGGTCGAGGTTGAAGTCGCCCGTGAGCAGGCTGCGATCTCCGCGAGCGAGGGCGCGGTCGCCCTCGAACACTTTGACAAGCTGGCCGCGGCGGCATTCGACTGCACTCCCACTCGGCGGGTGCAGGTCGACGAGCCGAAACGCGGGGGCGGTTTTCGGCGCGATGCGAACCGCGGAGACCGAGAACCCTTCATCACAGCCCGCACCGGGCGCCGCGGTCTCGGCGACCTCCGTGTCGATGCAAAACTCGCCATCGGGGCAACCTTCGATCGCGCCCCATGTTCGCTTGACGGCCACGCACTCGAAGTGCCGACGCGTGTCGCAGGCGATCGTATAGCCATCGCCAACCAGGCGACGTGCCTGTTCGCGGACGACCGCGGTGACGCTGGGATGGCAGACCCGCCTGGGATCAAGCTCCGAGCGAACCTGACACTGCTCGAGGCTTGCTACTTCTTGGAGCGCGACGACATCCGCGTCGTGAGCACGGATCGACTTCGCGAGCGTGGCCTCGATGCGGGCGTCGCACAGCTTGAACTTGTAATCGAAGCAGCCTGCATCGACATTGCCGACATTGGCCTGGAGCAGCCGCATGCTCCGTGCAGCGTTGGGTCCGTCGCCCTTGCCGCCGCCACCACCCAGGTTGGGTTCGGCTACGTCGGGATCGGTGGCGCATCCTGTGACCGCCATCGCGAAGCCAATCAACGCGACTCCATGTGGACGAAGGCGCATGGACCGCTACTCAGCAAGGCGTATGCCTTCGGTGAGGCGCCTGGCTCACTCCACAAGGCCGTTCCGCTGTTGCCTGGCAAGTCAAGCAGCCAGTGGTTCGTCGCGTTCCCTGCCCGCAGCTCAATCACTTCGCGGTGCGTACTGGGGCCCGCCGATGAGCGCGCGCGAGCGACGGAGGGCGAGCACCGTCTCGATCCGCTCGGGGCGCCCCCAGTCACTCCACTCGACGCCCTCGAGCTCCATGACGGCGAGGCGTTCCGGCGCGCGCTCGAGCATGTCGCGCGAGAAGCTGACCGGAAGATACGCGCGGTAGACGTACTCGAGCGCGTCGTCCTCGTCCTTGGTGTCGATCAGCGGGACAAGCGAGTCCAGGATGTCCATGAGCTGCGGCTCGGTCGCGCGACCGAGCTCCCACAGCGCGTCGACGGTGCCGCACGTGACCATGGTGTTCCACAGCGCGCCCTTTTCGACGAGCTCGATTGCGAGGCGGACGTTCGGCTTCTCGACGAAATCGACGAGGCGTCGGACCTGCGGGACCTCGGTGAGCTGCGCACCGAGTGAGAGGTAGCCAAGCTCCGGGTCGGGTTCGTTCGGCGTGGCACCGAGAATGATGACCGTATCGCGCAGCTTCGCGGCGACACCACGCGCCATCCGAACCTGCTCGACGTACTTCGCCGACGGCGCGACGTAGTGGTCGGTCGGCGTCATCGTGACGAGTGCGTTCGGCGTCCACCGCCGGATGTATGCGAGTGCGACCATGAGCGCGAAGCCGGTGTCGCGCGCGGAGGGCTGTCGAAGGACGTGGTCGGACTTGCTCGCGAGCTGCGGATACGCGCTGTCGCCGTGGTTCGTGCCGATCACCGTGATCGTTCGCGACGACGGGGTCAGCTTGTTCAGTCGCTCGAGCGTGTGCTCCAGCATCGACCGGTTGCCGAGCAGGCAGCAGTACTGCTTGGGGATCCGTTTGCCGAATCGGCGTTCGACATACTCGGAGAGTCGAGCTCCTTCGCCACCAGCGAGGGCGAGGGTCCAGTCGATATTCCCCGAATCGTCCGTGACCGGTTTCGTCGCTGACATGCGGAGAGTACGCGTATCGAGGCCATGCATCGGAGCTTCCGCGCTGCTGCGAACCGCATGCCGGGCGGGTGTCTCCGAAATTCGTTCATGCGTTCCTTCGAGGTAGGACGCAGGAGCGTGCGCTGCACTCGGCCCGTGCCGAAGGATCGGCATCGTCAGTGCAGCAGCGCCGTGGATGAGCTTCTCCAGCACGGTCCGTATCGGTACCGCCCACGACGTCCCCGCGGTGTTGCAGCTGACGCACGAGTTGCCGGATCCGGCGACGCTCTCGACGATTCCGGGAACCAGCTACCTGCTGGTACTCGACGCGCCCGAGGGTGCCGGCCTCGCCGCCGTCGCTCATGTATCGCTTTCCGCCCCGAAGGCGCAGCTCGACCTGCTCGCCATCGCGCCCGGGTTCGTGCGTGAGCACCTCGAGCTCCGCATGATCTCCGTGGCGGAGGCACTCTGCGTCGCCTTCGGTTGCGAGGAGCTCGATGTGGCGGTGGCGCGTCATGCGGCGTGATCACAGCGCTCGGAGCCGCGCGACGGAGTGGGAATATCGGCCTACGTACGAACACGCGTGTCGTGATTGCCTCACGCGCTCTACGTACAGTGCGAGATCGGCTCGACGGCGGGCGCGGCCATTGACGTGCATGCGTGGATTCCGGCTCGCCTTTCACGATGCAGCGGGG
>JAYUYE010000251.1:0-1888 GCA_043752985.1 Myxococcales bacterium | reverse complement strand
CCGGCAAGCTGCCCGCGATCGCGAGCCCGCACGCGCCGGTCGTCGTCGCGGTGGCGATGATCGGAGCCGGTCTCGCGGTGTGGGCGGTGCGCGACTGGGAGACCGCGCGCGTGCTGCCGTTGCGTGGGCCGCTCGTCGCGGTCGCAGGTCTCCTGCTGGCGATTCCGGCCTGGCACCACGCGCTGCGCCTGGTCACGCGCCTGCAGGTCACGCGGCCCGCGATCCGGCGCACCACGTGGGCCGTACTTCCGTTCGCGCTCGTGACCGGGGTGCTCGCGACCGGCGCGTCGGCCTCGGTGGTCAAAGCGAGCACCGCCTACAGTGGGCTCGGTGGCCTGATCGCGCGCAACGTGCGCCTGCTGTTCGACTGGGATCGCGACGGCCACGCGCGGGTCCTCGGCGGCGGCGATTGCGACGACGGCGATGCCGCGATCCACCCCGGCGCGCCCGAGATTCCCGACGACGGCATCGATCAGAACTGCGTCGGCGGCGACCCGAGCCTGGCGCGCTCGCTCGACGCGCCGAAGTTCGCCCCCGTCCCGGCCGGCGTGCCGAAGGACTTCAACGTCCTCTTGATCACGATCGATACGCTGCGCGCCGATCACATCGGAGCGTATGGCTACGCGCGGAAGACGACACCCAACCTCGACAAGCTCGCGGCTGCCGGCACGCTGTTCGAGCACAGCTGGTCGCACGCACCGTCGACGCGCTACTCGATCCCGGCAATCCTCACCGGCCGCCTGCCGCTCGACGTCTACTACGACACGTCGATCGAGGGCTGGCCCGGTCTCCTTCCGAAAGCGACGACGATCGCGGAGACCTTGACCGGGGTCGGCTTCACCTCGGGCGCGATCACGAACTACTGGTACTTCGATCGCGTCCGCCGCATGGACCAAGGCTTCATCGAGTACGACAACGAGAACGCGCGGCTGCACGCCGGTGTCGCGAACGCAGGTCCCGAGCAGACCAAGGGCAGCTCGTCGGCGCAGCAGACCGACAAGGCGATGGCCTTTGTCCAGCGCAATGCCGACAAGCGCTGGTTCCTGTGGGTTCACTACTACGATCCGCATTACGCCTACGAGGCGCACCCGGAGGTGCCGTCGTTCGGAACGGATCGCACCGCGCTCTACGACGGCGAGATCGCGTTCACTGACCTCCACGTCGGCAGGCTGCTTGACGATCTGCGCGCGAAGGGTCTCTTCGACAAGACCGTCATCGTGGTGACCGGCGATCACGGTGAGGGCTTTGGCGAGCACGGCGTCGATCTGCACGGCTATCACCTCTACGCGCCGCAGACGCGCGTCCCGATGATCATCCGCGTGCCCGGCCTCGCGCCGCGTCGGTCGACATCGCCGGCTTCGCACATCGATATCCTGCCGACGCTCGCGAACCTCTCCGGTGCGGTCGCGACCACCGACATGATGGGCCAGTCACTGGTCGCCGCACTGAGCGGTACCGACGCCGATCGCGTCGTGTTCCAGCAGCTATCGTTCGAGGGCAACCACGAGCTGCGCGCGGGGGCGAGCCGCGATTGTCACGTGATCTATAACGTCAGTCCTGACACGAGCTGGGAGGTCTATCGCGTCGACCGCGATCCCGCCGAGGCCACGGATCTCGCGGGCGACGACGACGCATGCAGCATGACCCGTCGCGTGGTCGAGCGCTGGTTTGACTCCGAGCAGGTCCCGGCCGGTGCAGTGGAGGCGCTGCTGAAGGAGCGCCCGGAGATCGCAACTCCGCTCGACGCCGACCTCGGCTCCGAGGTGCGCCTGCTCGCGGTCGACGCGCCGCCGATGGTGAAGCGCGGCGAGTCGATCACGCTGACCTGGACGTTCGAGGCGCGCGGCACGATGGAGCCGGGCTGGAAGATGTTCGTGCACATCGAAGG
>JAYUYE010000250.1:0-1888 GCA_043752985.1 Myxococcales bacterium | reverse complement strand
CCTCGATCTTGTCGAGCTTCTCGATCACGTGACCGAGCTGATGACGGAACGCGTCCGAGCGCAGCTCCATCAGCTGACGCCGCAGATCGCGAATCGCGGCATCGAGCGCCTCCGGCGTAGCCTCGGGGACGAGCAGGTGCGCGACGTGCTCGAACATCTGGCCGAGCGACGGGATCAGCGCGCGCGCCGCGAGCCGCCCGCCGCGATCGAGCTCGATCGTGACCTCGACGGCGGAGCCGGTCGGCACCGTGTCCTTGATCGTATCGCCGCCGATATCGAGGGTGCCGACGAGCCGGCACAGCTCGGCCTGGCTCATCTCGCCTTGCACGATCGGAATCCGCAGCACGCTCCCGGAGCTGCCCTTGGCAACGGTCTCGATGGTGTGGTGCGTGAACGTGCGACGCGCGGGCAGGGGCGCGCCACGCTCGAGGTAGACCTGCACGTGGCCGTTCGCGAGCGCGACACCAAGCGTGCGCGACAGTGGCGGATCACCGATCGTCAGGCCTTGGACGATCGTCAGCTGCGACGGCGTGACGACGACGAGCTCGCCGGTCTTCGTGCGCGCCTCGATCTCGAATGTGCACGCGCGTCGCGGCAGCAGCGTCACCGTGGTGAGGAACGTGCCGTCGGGGCCAACGGTCGCCTCGATGCTCGACCACCCGCCGTCATTGCGCACGAGCTTGATCTTCGCCGGCGGGTCCTCACCGATGAACTTGCCGACGACATGCGGAGTCAGATCCGCGGACACCGCAGGATACTGCAACCAGACCTGGCGTCCTGTGGGCACCGCGACCGACGCGGCGCGGCCATCGAGGCTCGCGGTCGCCGCATACAGCGCTGCGCCCTGCGCGACCAGCGTCATCGGATCGTGACCCTCGGCGATCGTGGCCTCGAGGCGCGCAGCGACCCGCTGGCGCACCATCGGCATCACCGTCGGTCCACCGACGAGCACGAGCTTCGCGAGCCGGCCCGGTGCCAGGCCATTCGCTGCAAGCAGGCGCAGGCAAACGTCGAGGGCGCGGTCGACGAGCGGCGTGCACAGCCGCTCCACCGTCGCGCGCGTCAGCTCGAGATCGACATCGACGTCCTGGCCGTCGATCGACAGCGGCTGCGCCAAGGTCACCTGCGCGCGCTCCCCACGGGACAGCTCGATCTTCGCGTCCTCGGCGGCGAGCCGGAGTGCGCGGAGGGCGGCGGTGTGCTCCGGGTTGCTGCGCTGCGGCACCACCGAGAGCTGAGACGCGAGGTGCTCGGTGATCGTCCAGTCAAAGTCGCGCCCGCCAAGAAAATTATCGCCGTCGTGGCCGACCACGCGCAGGAGACCGTCGCGGGTCTCGAGCAGCGACGCGTCGAAGGTGCCGCCGCCGAGGTCGAACACGAGCCAGGTCCCGCCGCCGTCATCGTCGGCGCGCCAGCCGGCGGCGAGCGCCGAGGCAATCGGCTCCTGTAGCAGCTCGACGCGCGAGAACCCGGCGAGTCGGGCGGCCTCGGAGGTCGCGGCGCTCTGCGGCAGCTCGAACAGCGCGGGGACCGAGATCACGCAGCGATCGATCTGGACCCCGAGCTGGTCGGTGATGTCTTGACGCAGGGCCTTGAGCACCTCCGCGGACAGCTCCTCTGGCTTCTTCGTGCTGCCCTGCGCGGGGAACGCGATCGCCTTGCCGGTGCCCATCAGGCGCTTGAACTCGGCAGCGGTGTTCGCGCTGTCCTGCTCGAGGAATCGCCGCGCCCGCGTGCCGACCGTGACCCGGCCTTGCTTGTCGATCCGGACGACCGACGGTGTGACCGTCGCGCCTTGCGCGTTCCGGATCACCGAGACGCGTTCACCATCAAACACCGCGGCGGCGGAGTTCGTCGTTCCCAGATCAATGCCGACGTAGAGGGGCGT
>JAYUYE010000249.1:0-4978 GCA_043752985.1 Myxococcales bacterium | reverse complement strand
CTGGGTTAACCTCGGGTGCAGCGGATGCTCAAGCCGGTCGAGAAGCAGCGCGTGGCGGAGGAGATCGCCGAGCAGCTCCGCTCGCTCATCTTGAACGGCCAGTACCCGCCCGGCTCCAAGCTCCCTCCGGAGCGCGAGCTGTCCAAGCGGCTCCGGGTCAACCGTGCGTCGCTGCGTGAAGCCCTCAAAAAGCTCGAGCACCTCGGCCTCGTCCGGATCCGGCAGGGCGACGGGACGCGCGTCCAAAACTTCATGGAGACCGGCGGCATCGAGCTGGTCCAGCACCTGTTGCCGCTCGCCGGCGGCAAGCCCGAGCTGATCCGCGACCTCCTCGAATTTCGCAGGATCTTCGGCCGCGAGGTCGCACGCCTCGCCGCGGCTCGCTCGAGCAAGGATCGCGAGGGTATCGCCAAGCTGCGCGCACTCGCCGATCGCGCGGATGCCGCCCCCGGTGCGGCCGAGCTGTTCGATCTCGACTTCGAGTTCTACGTCGCTCTCGCATCGCTGACCGGAAACCAGGTCATGCTTCTTCTGATCAACACCGTGCGCGACGGCGTCCGTGGATTCACGCCCCTCCTCGCGAACCTCGCGGGCCCGGGCGAGA
This sequence comes from Myxococcales bacterium, assembly GCA_043752985.1. GTDB lineage: Bacteria > Myxococcota_A > Polyangia > Haliangiales > Haliangiaceae > JABFXX01. The sequence goes on along the minus strand of JAYUYE010000249.1, from coordinate 4,374 downwards.
CCGTTCGCGCGCACCACCGCGAATTGATCCTCGCGCTCGAGAAGGGCGACGTCTCCAACGCGGGCCGGATCGCCGACGACTATCTCAAGATGGGTGCGGAGCTCGCCGGTCGCCTCGGCGGCAAGCCAGAGCTCCAACCGCAACCTCTCCACGACTGATGCTGACGCGCAAGGAAGTCGAGGAGATCGCGCTGCTCGCGCGCCTGCACCTCGACGATGACGAGCTCGAGAAGATGCAGGAAGAGCTCGGCGCCATGCTCGAGCATTTCGGCGTGATCGCCGGTGTCGACACCACGGATATTCCGCCGATGACCCACGCGGTCCCGCTCGAGCTGCCGATGCGGAACGACGTCGCGGAGCGGTCGCTGACGTCGGACGAGGCGCTCAGGGGCACACCAAAGCGCGACGGCGATCTGATCGTCGTTCCTGCGATCATTCCTGGGGGGCCGGAGTGAATCCGTCCCCGCGTCCGTTCCGGCCCGGTACCGAGTCATGAGCGGACCGCCGGAGTTCTGGTCCGTCACCGACACGGTCGCTCGCGTCATGAGCGGCGAGATCACCGCGGTCCGTCTAATCAATAATTTGATCTCGCGGATCACCAACCTCGATCGCGAGCTCGGTGCCTACCTGGCGACCGACGAAGCAGGCGCGCTCCGCGATGCCGCAGAAGTCGATCGTCGGCGCAAGGAGAACATCCCCCTCGGCCCGCTCGCCGGCGTGCCGATCGCGCTCAAGGACAACCTCGTCACGCTGGGCGTGGCGACCACCGCGGGTTCGAAGATCCTCCAGGGCTGGATCCCGCCGTTCGATGCAACCGTGGTCGAGAAGCTGCGCGCCGCCGGCGCCGTGATCCTGGGGAAGACCAACCTCGACGAGTTCGGCATGGGCTCGTCGACCGAGCGCTCCGCGTACAAGAAGACCCGCAACCCGTGGGACACCTCGCGCGTCCCTGGCGGCAGCTCTGGCGGCAGCGCGGCGGCGGTCGCGGCAGGTCTCGCAACGGCGAGCCTCGGCACCGATACCGGCGGCTCGATCCGGCAGCCCGCAGCGTTCTGTGGCGTCGTCGGGCTCAAGCCCACGTACGGCCGGGTCTCGCGGTGGGGCGTGATCGCCTTCGCGTCGTCGCTCGACCAGGTCGGCCCGCTGACGCGCACGGTGAAGGACGCGGCGCTCGTCCTCCAGGTGATCTCCGGCCACGATCCGCGCGACTCGACCTCGCTCGACACCCAGGTGCCCGCGTTCGTCGACGCCGCCACCGGCGACGTCAAGGGAATGAAGATCGGCCTGCCGAAGGAATATTACGAGTCCAGCTCGGGCGCGATCGACGGCGATGTCCGCGCGGCGCTCGACAAAACAATCGCCGCGCTCAAGGACAAGGGCGCGCTCTTCGTCGACGTCTCGCTGCCCCACACCAAGCTCGCGCTGCCGGCGTACTACCTGGTTGCACCGGCGGAGGCGTCGTCGAACCTCGCACGCTACGACGGCATCCGATTCGGCAAGCGCGCCGAGGGCACCGACCTGCTCGAGGTCTATCGCAAGTCGCGCGGCGCTGGCTTCGGCCCGGAGGTCAAGCGCCGGATCATGCTCGGCACCTACGCGCTGCGCTCGGGCTACTACGACGCCTACTACAGGAAGGCGCAGCAGATCCGCGCGCTGATCAAGCGCGACTTCGACGAGGTGTTCGCGAAGGTCGACGTCGTGCTGACGCCGACCACACCGACGACCGCGTTCCGGTTCAACGCGAAGACCACGCCGCTCGACATGTACCTCGGCGACATCTTCACGCTCGCGTGTAACCTCGCCGGGCTCCCCGGCATGAGCGTCCCGTGCGGCGTGAGCAGCGACGGTTTGCCGATCGGTGCGCAGCTGCTCGGCAAGCCGCTCGACGAGGTCACGGTGATCCGGGCCGGGGCGGCGATCGAGGCGGCCGTCGGGCTCGGCGAGCGGCGCCCCACGGGAATCGGAGGGATCTAGTGACCGAGCTCGCGCAACTGCTCGAGGACTGGGAGCCGGTGATCGGCCTCGAGATCCACGTCCAGCTCGCGACCGCGTCAAAGATCTTCTCGCCGTCCGCGACGACGTTCGGGGCGCCGCCGAACTCGCTCACCGATCCGCTCGTGATGGGCATGCCTGGCACGCTGCCGGTGTTCAACCGCGCGGTGCTCGAGCTCGCGCTCAGGCTCGGCGTCGCGACCGGCTCGCAGATCCGCGCGAAGTCGCGGTTCACGCGCAAGCACTACTTCTATCCGGATCAGCCCAAGGGGTATCAGATCTCGCAGTTCGACGAGCCGCTCTGCGAGAACGGCCACGTCGACGTGATCCTCGCCGGCAACATCAAGCGGATCAAGTTGCAGCGGATCCACCTCGAGGAAGACGCCGGCAAGAACACGCACGTCGGTGCGGTCTCGCATGTCGATCTCAATCGCGCGGGGGTGCCGCTCGTCGAGGTCGTGACTGCGCCGGAGATCACGAGCTCCGAGGAAGCCGCAGAATTCATGCGCGCGCTCCACCGGCTCGTGCGCTGGCTCGAGATCTCCGAGGGCGACATGGAGAAGGGCCAGCTGCGCTGCGACGCCAATGTCTCCGTGCGACTGCGCGGTGAGGATCGGCTCGGCACGCGGACCGAGCTCAAGAACATCAACTCGTTCAAGTTCGTGCAGAACGCGATCGATCACGAGATCGCGCGCCAGCTACGGTTGATCGACAGCGGGGGCCACGTTCAGCGCGAGACCCGGCTGTGGGACGCGACGCTCGGCCAGTCGGCGCCGATGCGTAGCAAGGAGGAGGCGAACGACTATCGCTACTTCCCGGATCCGGATCTGCCGCCGCTCGTCGTCGATGGCAGCACGATGGCGACCATCCTCCGCGATCTACCCGAGCTACCGGCCGCGCGATTCGAGCGCTACCGCAAGATGCAGAACCTGTCCGCCGACGACGCGCGCACGCTCGTCGGAGAACGCGCGCTCGCGGACTACTACGATGCCGCGATCAAGGCGCATCCCGGAGACACGGGTCGCACGATCGCGAACTGGATCCTGACCGAGCTCCTCGGTGCCCTCAACGCCGGTGGCATCTCGGTCGCGCAGTCGCCGATGCCGCCGCAACGGCTCGCCTCGCTCGTGGTCCTCGTCGAGACCGGCATGATCAGCGGCAAGATCGGCAAGGAAGTCTTCGAGGAGTCGTATCGCACCGGCGAAGAGCCGGTGACGATCGTCGAGCGCCGCGGTGTCCAGCAGATCTCCGACGAGCCGCTGCTGTGGGCGATCATCGACAGCGTGGTCAAGCGCCACCAGAAGCAGGCCGAGGAGTACGCGAGTGGCAAGGACGGCCTGTTCGGGTTCTTCGTCGGCCAGGTGATGAAGGAGACCCAGGGCAGGGCAAACCCGGTCATGGCAACCGAGCTCCTGCACAAACGGCTCGGTCGCTAGCCGCGATCTGGCTCGGGACCGATCGCCCAACTGCCTGATCATTCTCGATGATCGGGAGGCGCCACGACGAGGGCTTGACGCGGGGCGCGCGATGAGTAAAGTCCGCGGTTCCTAAAGCGTTTTTCAGCGGAGCAAGAGACATGTACGCCGTGATTCAAACGGGTGGAAAGCAGTATCGGGTCGAGCCCGGCAAGACCGTCGTGGTCGAGACCCTCGCGGGCGACAAGGGTGCGGAGGTCGTCTTCGACCACGTGCTCCTCGTCTCGTCGGGTGATGGCGGCAGCGTCACCGTGGGCAAGCCCACCGTGGCCGGAGCCAAGGTCACCGGCGAGATCGTCGAGCAGGGACGCGGCGAGAAGCTCGTCGTGTTCAAGTTCCGGCGCCGGAAGAACTACGTTCGCAAGAACGGACATCGTCAGAACTACACCGCGGTGAAGATCTCCGCGATCAACGCCTGAGGAGTACGCGTCATGGCACATAAAAAGGGACAAGGTTCGACTCGCAACGGCCGCGACTCCAAGCCGAAGATGCGCGGAGTGAAGGCCTTTGGCGGCCAGGCAATCCGCGCTGGTGGGATCATCGTTCGCCAGGTCGGCACGAAGATCCACGCGGGCGTCAACGTCGGCATGGGCCGCGATTACACGCTGTTCGCGCTGATCGACGGCGTCGTGACGTTCGAGCGCCACGGCAAGTCGAAGACCCGCGTCGCGGTGTACTCGGCTCCTGCTGTCGCTGCTGCCGCTGCGTAGTTGTCGACGAGCTGCCGATCCGAGTGTGGTGCGTGCTGCATCGCTCCGTCGATCTCGGCCCCCCTACCGGGCTTTCCGGCAGGCAAGCTCGCGGGCGTTCGGTGTCCTCACCTGACGGACGACATTCGGTGCGCGCTGTTCGGGTTGCCCGAGCGGCCGGGGGTGTGTCGCGATCTGAAGCCTCAGCCTGAGATGTGC
>JAYUYE010000248.1:0-1889 GCA_043752985.1 Myxococcales bacterium | reverse complement strand
CTCGGCACCGAGCAGCTCGAGCTCGAGGAGCGGCTCCGCGCGATCGCCATCGATGATCAGGCCACTCGCGATCGGCGCACCGCCGCCGAGGCCCGGATCGACGAGCTCGAGCGCATGCAGCTCGACCTCATCGCCGAGGTCACCTCTCACCGTGACCGGCTCGACGAGATGGCCCAGGTCCTCACCGAGGCCCGCATTCGCGCGGCCCAGCTCGGAGAGAAGCGCGCTGCCGTCGAGACCTCCGCGCTCCGCCTCCAGCGCGCGGACTCCGAGCTCCACGTTCGCGGTGAGCGCCTGACCTCCGAGATCGAGGACTCGGTCCGCCGAACGGGAACGCTTCGCGAGGGTTGCGAGCTGCTGGCCGCCGAGCTCGCCGACGTGCGCGAGCGCCGCGACGTCGAGACCCTGTCCCTCGAGGAGGGTCGGGTCGCGTACCAGGCTCGTCTCACCGCGCTGACCGAGGTCGAGCTCGCTGCGCGCGAGCTGCGTGGTCGCGCCGACAAGCTCGCCGCCGAGGTCAACCAGCTCGAGCTGCGCAGCGGGCAGATCGCGATGAACCGCAAGGTCGTCGAGGATCAGATCGACGAGCGCTACCAGCTCGAGGTTGCGGCGATCATCCCCGACTATCACCAGCGCGCGCCGATCACCGAGGTCGAGGACGCGCGGCTGTCCGAGCTGCGCGAGCTCATCGAGCGCATGGGCACGGACATTAACCTCACGGCGATCGAGGAGTTCGCGGACGTCAACACGCGATTCGAGTTCCTGTCGACGCAGAAGATCGACCTCGAGCGCGCGGTCGATCAGCTCCAGCGCGCGATCGACAAGATCAACAAGACGAGCCGCAAGCTGTTCAAGGACACGTTCGCCGCCGTCAACGCGACCTTCAAGGAAGTCTTCCCCCGCCTGTTCCGTGGCGGTCAGGCAGCACTCTCCCTGTCGGGCGGCGATGACGTCGACCTGCTCGAGGCGGGCGTCGAGATCATGGCGCAGCCGCCGGGCAAGAAGAACTCCACGGTCGACCAGCTGTCAGGCGGCGAGAAGGCGCTGACCGCGGTTGCTCTCGTGTTCTCGATCTTCCTGATCAAGCCGTCGCCGTTCTGCATCCTCGATGAGGTCGATGCTCCGCTCGACGAAGCGAACGTCGATCGCTACAACGAGCTCGTGCGCGAGATGACGGACCGCTCGCAGTTCATCGTGATCACGCACAACAAGCGCACGATGGAGTCGGTCGATAACCTGTACGGCGTGACGATGAAGGAGCCGGGCGTCTCGATGCTCGTCTCGGTCAACCTGAGCAAGCTCAGCGCGAAGGCCGGCAGCGCGTCGGCGCACCCGAGCGCGAGCGCCGCGCTCTAGCTCGACTACCTCGTGAGCGGCGCACTGATCTTCGCCGGTGTCGCCGGCCCCGCTTCAGGCGACGACGCGGCAGCGCATCGCTCCGCAATTCGATGAGTCGAGCTGGAACGTGCCGGGCGACGCCGGGGCGATTTCAGCCCGCGGTTGCCGTGCGATCCCGACCGCACGCCGCGGCCTTGGCGACCGCAAACCATGGGCACCGGCGTGGCCTGATGCGGTAGCGCGCCCGACACGCTACGTGCCGGTGCGAGCGACCGAAAAAACACGCGCCGCGCGCCGACGTTTCCATCAGTACACGGCGCATGGGAAGGGTACCGAGGGCCGGAGCCGCGACCTGTCGGTCACGTCCCCGGCGAACGATCAGTGCATGACGATCAGTGCGTGACGGTGTCGGCGTTGTCCGCCTTGCGCTTCGCGCGGGTCTGCTTGCGGGTGCGGCGGCCAGCGGCCGTTCCCGGCTCCTCGTTGGCCTCGAGGTCCTCGGCCTGGTCCGCGCGCGCGCGGAGGTACCGGACCAGGATGATGCCACCGAT
>JAYUYE010000247.1:0-1889 GCA_043752985.1 Myxococcales bacterium | reverse complement strand
TGAGCTCGGTCGGCAGCATGTCGGCGTCGATGTCGGCGCACACCGTCGCGGCTGCGATTGGCTTCGTCGCCTCATCGCGCACGATGCCAGCGATCGAGCCGCGCTTCAGCGTGCGCGGGTCGGGGCGCTTCGTCGATGCGGCACTCGCGGTCGCGGTCGTGACCTCCGCGCCCACGCTCGGTCTGTCCTCGGGGCCCGCATCGGAGCTGCACGCGCGCCATCGCCAAACAACAAGCGCCAGGATCGCGAGCCCGACGGTGACACCCCACCTGCGCTTCATCATTGTGATGCTACGACAGGCTCCTCGTGCAGCGGGTTGCGTCCCCGTGACGAGGTGTCAGCAGGCGTCAGGGACGTGCACGAAGGTGCACTATCCGAGCACGCGGTTATCGATCAGCCGCATCGCGCCGACGAAGACCGCGAGCGCGAGCACGGCCCGGCGGTCCACGGTCGTCGCGAACGGGGTCAGCTCGTTCGCATCGCGGAGCTCGACATAGTCGATCCGAGCCAGTGGCTCGGCTTCGATCGGTGCGCGCGCGGCGGCAAGCAGTGCGTCGGGCGAGCGCTCACCACCCTCGAATGTGGCCTCGGCAGCAGCGAGCCCTTTGAAGAGTGCGAGCGCGGCGCGCCGCTGGTCCGCGGACAGGTACGCGTTGCGCGACGACAGCGCGAGGCCATCGGACTCGCGCACGATCGGAACGCTCGAGATCTCGATCGCGAAGTCGAGGTCGCTAACCATCCGCCGGATGATCGCGAGCTGCTGGTAGTCTTTCTCGCCGAACACCGCGAGGTGGGGGACCGTGATGTTGAACAGCTTGCTGACGATCGTCGCGACCCCGGCGAAGTGACCGGGCCGGCTCGCGCCGCACATCGGCTTCTGGAGCTCGCGGACTTCGAGGAAGGTCTGCGCGCCCGCGGGATACATCGCCCCGGCAGGCGGACAGAATGCGAGATCGATCCCGGCGGGGCGCGCCTTCGCGAGATCGCCGGCCTCGTCACGCGGATAGCGCGACAGATCCTCGTTCGGGCCGAACTGCGTCGGGTTGACGAAGATCGTCAGGATCACGATGTCGGCGCATGCTCGTGCATGACGGACGAGCGCGAGGTGGCCGTCGTGGAGCGCGCCCATGGTAGGGACCACGGCGATCCGACGGCCGTCGCGGCGGAGATCCTCGGCGCGCGCGCGCATGGCGGCCGGCTCGCGGAAGACTTCAAACGGTGGGCGCTGCACGCACGAATGCTACCGCGCTCGCAGGCTCAGCAACGTGCGGCGTCGATGCAATCCTGCGCCGTCGAGAGCAGCATCGTGACCTCCGCGAGGCCACCACCGCCGAACGCGTTGGTACTGGTGCCGCACAGGTCGAGCTTGTCGATCTGGGACAGGCAGCGCTGCGCGGCGGCACAGCTCGCGGGCGGTGCCGGGATCGGAAGCTGACCGAGCGACTGCTCCAGAACCTTGCACATGTCCGCGGCGCTCGTCGTCGGGCACTGCTTCATCCGATCGCACGCTCGCTGGACCATCGCAAACACGAGGGCGCCGCCGCCGCCGCCGCCGTTCGAGCTGCCAAACGGATCGCCGCTGAGCGCGCCGCCACCACCGCCCGGATTCGCGAACGGGTCCTTGAGCAGGTCATCGGGATCGATCGTGTCGGCCGGATCCGGCGGTGGCACGGCGGGCACGCCACCACCGTTGCCCTTGCTCCACGGATCGGCGCCGCCCTGCGGAATACCCGCGCCTGGATCCCGCGGCGCCAGCGGATTGGTGTCCATGCGCTCGGGGGCCGGCGGTGGCGGCAGGTTCGTGGCTCCGGCCTTCGCGTCCGCCGCCGGTGGCCACAGCATCAGCACGACGGCCACGCCGATCGCGATCACGGCCAGCACGATCACGA
>JAYUYE010000246.1:0-4982 GCA_043752985.1 Myxococcales bacterium | reverse complement strand
CGGTGTTCAAGACGAAGTACGCCACGATCGGCGCGTACATCTGTTACGACCGCCACTTCCCCGAGGGCGCCCGCGCGCTCGGCCTCGCCGGCGCCGAGATTGTCTACAACCCGTCGGCTACGGTCGCGGGCCTCTCGCAGCACCTGTGGAAGATCGAGCAGCCGGCGCACGCGATCGCGAACGGCTACTACGTCGGCGCGATCAACCGCGTCGGCACCGAGGCGCCGTGGAACATCGGCAAGTTCTACGGCAACTCGTACTTCGTGAATCCGCGCGGTGAGATCATCGCGTGCGGTTCCGAGGACAACGACGAGCTCGTCGTCGCGGAGCTCGACCTCGACATGATCGAGGAAGTCCGCCGGACGTGGCAGTTCTTCCGCGATCGCCGGCCCGACGCGTACGGCCCCCTCGTCGACGATTGATCGTATGCTCGGCGTCATGAAGACGCTGATCAAGGACGGAACGGTCGTCACCGCGTCAGACACGTTCGTCGCCGACGTCTGGATCGATGGCGACAAGATCGCCGCCATGACGCACCCGTCGGCGCGCGCGACGATGCCGGTCGGCCCCGATGTAATCCAGATCGATGCCAAGGGCCAGTACGTCATCCCGGGCGGTATCGACTGCCACACTCACATGAGCCTGCCGTTCGGCGGAACCACGGCGTCGGACGACTTCGACACCGGAACGGTCGCGGCGGCACATGGCGGCACCACGACGATCGTCGACTTCGCGATCCAGTCGAAGGGCAGCTCGATGCGCGCCGGCCTCGACGCGTGGCATGCGAAGGCCGAGGGCAAGGCAGCGATCGACTACGGATTCCACATGATCATGACGGAGGCAAATCCGGCGACGCTCGCCGAGATGGCGGACATGGTTCGCGAGGGCGTGACGTCGTTCAAGATGTTCATGGCCTATCCGGGCGTGTTCCTCGTCGACGATCAGCAGATCTTCCGCGCGATGCTGCGCGCCGGCGAGCTCGGCGCACTGATCACGATGCACGCGGAGATCGGGCTGCCGATCGATGTGCTGGTGCAGCGCGCGCTCGCCGAGGGCCACACGGCGCCGGTCTATCACGCGCTGACCCGGCCCGAGGTCGCCGAGGCCACCGGCACCGAGCGCGCGATCGCGCTCGCCGAGATGGCGAAGGTCCCGGTCTACTTGGTTCACCTCTCGGCGCAGCGTGCGCTCGCGCGGGTGATGGAGGCGCGCGACCGCGGCCTGCCGACCTACGCGGAGACCTGCCCGCAGTACCTGTTCCTCACCGAGGACCATCTGCGCGGAGATCCGGACAACGAGTGGAAGGGCGCGGGCTATGTCGCCACGCCGCCGCTGCGGCCCAAGCACCACCACGATCATCTGTGGCGCGGCCTGCAGAATTACGACCTACAAGTCGTCGCCACGGACCATTGTCCGTTCTGCATGAAGGATCAGAAGGAGCTCGGCCGCGGCGACTTCTCGAAGATCCCGAACGGCATGCCAGGCGTCGAGACCCGGCTCCACCTCCTGTGGGAGGGCGTGACGCTCGGCAAGATCTCGATGAACCGGTTCGTCGAGATCACATCCACCGCGCCCGCGAAGATCTTCGGCATCTATGGCAAGAAGGGCACGCTCGCGATCGGCGCGGACGCCGACGTCGTCGTGTGGGACCCGAACAAATCCAAGCGCCTCGATCAGGCGAACCTCCACATGAACGTCGACTACTCGCCGTACGAGGGCCACACGGTCCCGGGAAGTCCGTCGCACGTGCTGTCGCGCGGCGAGGTCGTGGTCAAGGACGACGTCTGGGTGGCGAGGATGAAGCAGGGGCGCGGTCAGTTCCTCCGCCGCGGCACCTTCGGGCTATGAGTCCATCGTCGTGACGCGCGCTCGGTCCGCCACGGTGACCAGTCTTCTCGAGCAATGCTTCGAGGAGAACCGAAAGTGGGCGCGTAACGCCGTCGCGAAGGACCCACTGTTCTTCAAGCGGCTCGAGGCGCTGCACAGTCCCGAGCTGTTGTGGATCGGCTGCTCCGATAGCCGGCTGCCGCCGAACGAGATCATCGGACGCAAGTCCGGAGAGCTGTTTGTCCACCGCAACGTCGCCAACGTCGTCGAGCACACCGACGTCAACTGTCTCTCGGTCCTGCAGTACGCGATCGACGTGCTCAAGGTGAAGCACGTCATCGTGTGCGGTCACTACGGCTGCGGCGGCGTCCGCGCGGCGATGTCGCCGCAACCCCTCGGGCTGATCGACAACTGGCTTCGCCACATCCGCGATGTTCATCTGTGGAATCGTGAAGAGCTCGCTGCGATTGCCGACCTCGACGCGCGCGCGAACCGGCTCGCGGAGCTCAACGTGGAGGCGCAGGTCGCGAACGTCTGCCACACCACGATCGTCCAGGACGCGTGGAGTCGCGGACAGAAGCTGACCGTCCACGGCTGGATCTACTCGCTGTCCGACGGACTGCTCCGCGACCTCGGTACCGTCGTCGAGTCGTCGGAGCAGATTCCCTCCGAGTACAGGTTGTTCTACTGATGCGTGACAACCAGGACCACCGCGCGATGTCCGTCGAGCAGGTCATGGCGCTCGACCACGACGAGAAGCGTGGCGCATGGCTTGCGGTCGACGCGGATCGTGCTGTCGAACGACGAGCCGAACGTGTCGAAGTAGTAGACCTGCGGTGCGCCGAGCGTCACGCGATAGAACAGGTCCCGGCCACCGTCCCCACCGCATCCGTTCGGGGCGACATCGTCGCGGGCGGCGAGGGCGTCGGCGGTGAACGTACCGCCCGCGGTCACGTCGATCGCGCCGCCGGCGACATCGTTGGCAGCGCACGCGAGGTCGAGCGTGTCGCAGTCCTCATCCGTGTCGTTGCCGCAGTGCCCAAGTTCCCCGCACTTCTTCATCATCTTGCGACCCGAGGCCGCGCGCAAGTCCTCGTTTTCAGGCCGTCGCGTTGATCGCGTCACCGAGGACCGAGATCAAGCGGTCGATCTCCGGCTTCTCGGTGATGAACGGCGGCGCGAGCTGGATCGTGTCGCCGCCGTAGCGAACGTAGAGACCGTTCGCGAGGCACTTCATCGCGATCTCGAACGGACGCTTCAGCGGCTCGCCGGGGAGCGCCTCGATCGTGATACCCGCGGCGAGGCCGTAGTTGCGGATGTCGGTGATGTGCTTCGCGCCCTTGAGGCTATGGACGGCGTTCTCGAAGTACGGTGCCAGCTCGGCGACTCGCTCGACCGCGCGATCCTTGACGAGCAGGTCGAGAGCTGCGATGCCGGCCGCGCACGCGACGGGGTGCGCCGAGTACGTGTAGCCGTGCGGGAACTCGAGCAGGTAGTCGGGGCCGCCAGCGGCCATGAACGTGTCGTAGATCTCCTTCTTGACGACGACGGCACCGAGCGGCTGCACGCCGTTCGTGACCTGCTTCGCCACGTTCATGATGTCGGGCGTGACGCCGAACGCCGCGGCACCGGTGAACGCACCCGCGCGGCCAAAGCCGGTGATCACCTCGTCGAAGATCAGGAGGATGTTGTTCGCCGTGCAGAGGTCGCGCAGGCGCTGGAGGTAGCCGACCGGTGGGATGACCACACCTGCGGATCCGGCGAACGGCTCGACGATCACGGCGGCGATGTTCGAGGCATCGTGCAGCGTGATGAGGTCGAGCAGCGCGTCGGCTAGCTCCGCGCCTTCCTTCGGCATGCCGCGGGTGAACGCGTGCGCACGGTTGCGCAGCGCGAGCTGGGTGTGGGGCAGGTGGTCGGCCTCGAGGGCCTGGCCGAACGCCTTGCGATTGCCGACGATGCCACCGACGGAGATGCCGCCGAAGTTGACGCCGTGATAGCCCTTCTCGCGGCCGATCAGGCGGGTCTTCGTCCCCATCCCTTTCGTGCGCCAGTACGCGCGCGCCATCTTGAGGGACGTGTCGGCGGACTCGGATCCCGAGCCGGTGAAGAACACGTGGTCGAGCCCCGCGGGAGTCAGCTCCTTGATCTTGTTCGCGAGCTCGAACGAGAGCGGATGGCCGTACTGAAAAGCAGGCGAGTAGTCGAGCGTGCCGACCTGCCTGGACACCGCCTCGACGATCTCGCGGCGCGCGTGGCCGAGGCCGCAGCACCACAGGCCCGAGAGGCCGTCGAAGATCTTCTTGCCGTCGGCGTCGGTGTAGTACGCGCCCTCCGCGGAGACGATCATGCGCGGGTGCGCCTTGAACTCCCGGTTACCGGTGTAGGGCATCCAGTGCGCGTCGAGCCAGCCAGCGTCGGTACGATTGGTCACGGCGACAACCTAGCTGGACGGCCCCGGGATTCGCAACCGCAATCCCGAGCTGGGCGATCGTGCCGCGAATCACGGAGGTCGCGTTCGAGCCAGCTGGGCTGTCGAGGCTGGCGGACCGACCGAGCGCGCTCGGCACGAAGCGGATGCTCGTGTTCGCACCTCCGAGCCGGCGCCACAGCGACGTGGTCGTCGCCGCACTCGACGCGATCGCGCTGGAACGTGTCGAGGTTCGCGCGGGCCACGGCCTTTGCTGCGGTCAGCTGCTCGTCGTGATCGGGCCGCTTCGCGGTCAGCTCGATGACGTAGCCATTGGGATCGCGAAAGTAGATCGAGTCGATCGACTTGTGATCCGCGATGCCGCGCGCCGAGATGCCGGCCGCCTTCGCCTTTGCGATCATCGGCTCGAGCATGCTCCGGTCGACCTCGAGAGCGATGCAGAGGTCATAGTCGTGCTGCTCCTTGAAGTCGAACCGGAGTCGCGGCAGCGGTACGCGCTGTGGTGGAGGCCGCGGATCACAGGCTCTCGAACGCCTTCCCCTTCATCGAGCCGGCGAAGCCGTACATGACCTCGTTGATCTGCGGCCAGCTCTCGAGCTGCTTCATGTTGCCAAGCCAGGTCGATGACCTGCTCGGTGACGGGGATGTTCTTCTCGGCGATGAACAGGCGCACCGGGCGACTCGCGGTCGACACGGGGTGCATGTAGAGCTTCATGCGAGCGAC
>JAYUYE010000245.1:0-4986 GCA_043752985.1 Myxococcales bacterium | reverse complement strand
CAGAACAGCCAACCTCAGTCCAAACGCACGACGAATGACCGGAAGCGGCGCTTCGATACGCTGGTCGGTAGCGACGCCGACGAGCCGCAGATCTGCCGCGGCATCGATTGATCGACCGACTGCGCTACTGGCTCATGGGGGTGTCTGGATGTGGCTCGCTCACGCCCTGACGCTGTCGAGGTTCCCGATCGCGATCGGGCTGACGCAGACGTACGGGAATGCGCCGTGGAGTGTCGCGCTGATTGTCCTCGCGGCGATCACCGACGCCCTCGATGGCAACGTCGCGCGCTGGATGCAACGGCGTGGCCACAACCGGCCCGACATTGGCGGCTGGCTCGATCCTCTGGTCGACAAGATCTTCGTCGTGATCGTGCTCGCCACGATCTGGGTTCACACACGTGACGCGGTGCTGGTCTCGCTGATCGCGGCGCGCGAGATCCTCCTCGTGCCGCTCGTGCTCATCTACCTCGTCCGCAAGCGGCCAACGAGTCACCTCCACGCGGATGCGATCGGCAAGGCCGCCACGATCGCGCAGTTCCTCGCCTGTGCGGTCGCGGTAGCCGAGCCGCGCTGGGCCCTGCCGGTGGCGATCGTGGCGGCGGTGCTCGGCCTCGGCGCCGTCGTCCACTACATCGTGCGCGAGCGCCGCGTCGCGATCACTGCTTGAGCTTGGTCGCGCAGCCGTCGTCGTCACCCCGAGATGGTCCCCCCGGGGCCAACCTCCGGATCGGAGGCGGCCAACAATGCATGCGGACTGAGGACATCGGCGATCGCCATCGGACCGCGGAGCACGCCCCGGTCGATGCCGACCATGGCGCGAACCATCCGCCGGCGCAGAAACCCAAACCATTGGCTGCTCGGAAACGTCAGGTCGCGCAGCCAGCCGAGAACGCGCGAGTCGCCCTGGAATAGCGGCGTCAGTGCGCGAGTCGCGAACTGGTAGAAGTCGAGGTGGCGGCGGCGCGATGCCGAGTACGCGGCGAGGGCGCGGGCCACCGTCGGCTCCGCAGCGATCGAGTCGGCGAGCGCGACCGCATCGAGCAGGGCGAGGTTTGCGCCCTGACCGAGCTGCGGGCTCGTCGCGTGCGCGGCATCGCCGATGAACACGATCCGGTCCGCATGCCATGGCCACATCGCGACGTCGCGATAGCGCGTGAACAACACGGGCTCGAGATCGTCGAGCGTATCGAGGATCGGCTCCGCCCGCTCGTCGACGCGCAACACCTGATCGCGCCACGCGGACAGCCCCGCCGAGCGCCACGCGTCGACGCGGTCCGCGCGCATGCTCCAGAACATGCTGAGGCAATACGTCTCCTTGCCCGGCGGCATCCCCGACGGCAATAGCCCGAGCATGTGGCCTGCGCCGTCAACGGTCTGATGCAGCGTGCGCTCGGCGGTGAACTTCGTATCGTCGACCACGAGCCACGCCGCACCCCACGGATACGCCGTGGACTTCACGCGCGGCGCCTCCGCGTGAAGCTCCGACACCGAGCCATCCGCGGCGATTACAAGATCGAACGGGCCGTGCCTGGTGCCGCGATCGTCGACGAGAGTACGTCCCGTCGCGGTCACCTCGCTGCGCACCACGCCGACGCCGCACTCGATCGTCGCGCCGGCAGCACGTGCCGCGTTGAACAGCGTCTCGAACAGCACACCGCGATGAATGCCGAGGCCATACAACCGGGGATCGATGTCCGCGTAGGGTAGGGCGACGAGCGGCCGGTTGCCGCGCCGCACGCACAGCAAGCGATCGATTCGCGCGCCGCGGACGTGGACCTCGTCGAGGTGGCCGATCCGCGCGAGGGCGGTCTGTCCGGTCGGCTGCAGGGTGATGCCGGCTCCGATCGGCTTGGGGTCGGCGATGCGCTCGAGCACGGTCACCGTGTGTCCGGCGCGGGCGAGCAGGGTCGCTGCTGCCGCACCCGCCGTCCCGGCCCCGACGACACCGATGCTCAGCGGTTGATCCACCGCTGCCATTTTCGCATAGTGCGCCTCCATGAAGATGCCGCTGCTCGTTGTTTCGTTGCTGGCCATCGCCACACCTGCTGCGGCGAAGGGCATGACCATCGACGACATGCTCGCGATGCAGCGCGTCGGTGCGCCGGTCGTCTCGCCCGACGGCAAGTCCGTCGCGTTCAGCGTGCGTGACACCGACCTCGAGGCGAACCGCGGGCGGTTCGATGTCTGGGTCGCCAGCGTCGACGGCGCCAGCATCCGCCGCCTGACCACGCACGCCGAGAACGACACCGATCCTCAGTGGTCGCGCGACGGCAAGGCGCTCTTCTTCCTGTCCTCGCGCAGCGGCAGCTCGCAGGTCTGGCGGATCTCGCTCGGCGGCGGTGAGCCCGAGCAGGTCACCAAGCTCACCACCGACATCAACGGCTACGACCTGTTCCCCGACGGCAAGCGCATGGTCCTCGCGATCGACGTCTGGCCGGGCGCCAAGACCCTCGCCGACTCGATCAAGCACGACGACGACAAGGCGAAGTCCAAGTCCAAGGCTCGCATCTACGACAATCTTCTCTTCCGCCACTGGGACCAGTGGGAGGACGGCAAGTACTCCCACCTGTTCGTGTGGACGCCGGCCGAGCTCGGCGGCAAGGCCGACGACGCGCGCGACCTGATGCCCGCGCAGATCACCGACTCTCCGACGCACCCGTTCGGCGGCATGGAGGAGGTCGACATCTCGCCCGACGGCAGGACGATCGCCTTCGTCATCCGAAACAGCGGCAAGGCGAACGCCTACCAGACCAACACTGACGTCTTCCTTGTTCCCGTCGACGGTCGCACGAAGCCGGTCAACGTCACCGCCGACAACAAGGCCTATGACTTCGAGCCCGTGTTCTCGCCCGACGGCAAGTCGCTCGCACTGCGCCAGATGAAGCGCCCGGGGTTCGAGGCCGACCGCGAGCGGCTCTCCGTCATCGACGTCGCGACCCGCAAGACGCGCGTCCTCACCGAGGCGTGGGACCGCTCCGCTGGCGGCATCGCGTGGAGCGCTGACGGAAAGACGATCTTCACCGACACCGCGAACCTCGGGCACCAGTCGCTGTTTGCGATCGACGTCGCCACCGGCAAGGAGAAGCTCCTCGTCGAGAAGGGCACGAGCTCCGGCACACGCGTCGCCGGCGATCGTCTCGTGTTCGTGCGCGACACGCTCAAGATGCCGGCCGAGCTGTTCACCATCAAGCCCGACGGCTCCGACCTGCGTCAGCTGACGCACTTCAACGACGCTCGCGTCGCGAAGATCCAGTTCGGCGACTACGAGCAGTTCACCTTCAAAGGCGCCAAGAACGAGACCGTCCACGGCTACGTCATGAAGCCGGCCGGCTACACGGGTGGCAAGGCCCCGGTCGCGTTCCTGATCCACGGCGGCCCGCAGGGCTCGTTCGGCGATCATTTCCACTACCGGTGGAACCCGCAGGCCTACGCAGGCCGTGGCTACGCGACGATCTTCATCGACTTCCATGGCTCGACCGGTTACGGCCAGGCCTTCACCGACTCGATCAGCGGCGACTGGGGCGGCGCTCCCTACGAGGACCTCATGCTCGGACTCGATCACGCGCTCGCGAAGTTCAACTACCTCGACAAGAACCGCGTCGTCGCGCTCGGCGCCTCCTACGGCGGCTTCATGATCAACTGGATCAACGGCCACACCGATCGCTTCAAGGCCCTCGTCTGCCACGACGGCAACATCGACGAGCGCATGGCCTACTACGACACCGAGGAGCTGTGGTTCCCCGAGTGGGATCACGGCGGCGTGCCATGGGACAAGCCGGAGAACTACACGAAGCACAACCCGATCGATCACGTGAAGAACTGGAAGACCCCGACCCTCGTGATCCACGGTGCCCTCGACTACCGCGTCGTCGATACCCAAGGCATGTCGACCTTCACGGCCCTGCAGCGCAAGGGCATCCCGTCGAAGTTCATCCACTTCCCCGACGAGAACCACTGGGTGCTCAAGCCGCAGAACAGCAAGCTGTGGCACGAGGAAGTGCTCGCCTGGCTCGATCGCTGGACGAAGAAGTAACGCAACGCTGACCCTTCCGCCGCGTGCTCCGTCACACCCCAGAGCACATCTGGGCTGCGCTCTCGACGCCCGAGGGCCTCGCGGCATGGCTGATGTGCACGAACGCCAAGATCGACGGCCGCTCCGGCGGCACGATCGAGACGACCTCCGGCGCCGCGCAGTACCACTCGACCGGAACGATCCTGCGCCGGGATCCTCCGCGCGTCCTCGAGTACGAGTGGAACGTCGCGCCCGTCCCCGAGATGCCCCTCGGTCAACACGCCGTGTTTCGGTACGAGCTACAGCCCGACGGCGACTCCACGGTCCTCGTCGTCACCTATCGCCGGATCACCCGCGACACCGCGCGCGGTTTCCTCCCCGGACTGCACGCGCTCCTCGATCGGCTCGATGCGCAGCTGCGCGGTGACCCGCTGCCCGACTGGATGACTCGGTTCACCGAGCTCCGCGCCGCCTACCCCGAGTGGGAGGACCATGCGGCCGCTCCAGCCAAATGACGTCTTCCACGCGGTCGCCCATCCTGCGCGGCGCGCCATGCTCGTCGCGCTCAAGGACGGCGAGAAACCCGCCGGTGAGCTCGCCGCTCCGTTCGGGATGACCTTCGCCGCGGTCTCGCAACACCTCAAGGTCCTGCGCGAGGCCGACCTCGTCTCCGAGCGTCGCGAAGGCCGGCAGCGGATCTACAAGCTCGAGCCGATGCCGCAGCAAGAGATCGCGAGCTGGGCCGACGAGTTCCAGGAGCTGTTCAACGCACGGCTCGATGCGCTCTCGGACTATCTCGACCGCAAGCACGGTCGAAAATGACCCGTTACAGCGGTTTCGTCGCGACGTAGAGATCCCAACCCGCTGCGCCGTTCGTGCGGGTCAGGAAGAGCTGGCAGCGGTCGGGTGACACCCACGACGGAATGTCGTCACCGGACGTGTTCAGCTCGGTCACCGGAGACGGCGCGGTGAAG
>JAYUYE010000244.1:0-1894 GCA_043752985.1 Myxococcales bacterium | reverse complement strand
AACCAACGAGAAGCCGAGGCCCTCGGGGCGCGACTGGTTCACCCAGTCAGTGCTCGAGCGCTGCAACATCGATCGCTACGGAATCTACGGCACCGCAGAGCTCTGCGTGGTTTCGTCCCCCGCCGCGAAGGGCCGCAGCTTCGAGATGCGGCTCGCCGATGTCTCCAAGCTCGATCCTGACGATAACACCAAGCACCTCGCGGTCCTCACGACCGCGATCAAGGTCAAGTCGACGCAGTACGTCGCTTACGAGCTCGTCGGCTCCTACGAATTGTCCGACGGCTTCTGGCTCGTCGTCGTGCCAGTCGTCGATGGCGTGCCCGACAGGTACAGCGCCAAGCACCACAAGCTCTACCTGATCGACACCGCCAACAAGCGATGGACCCTCGCGAAGACCACGAAGGCCTGTAGCGGCGAGGGCTGCAAGCAAGAAGTTCAATTACGGCGCAAGAAAGACCAGCTGCCCGTCGACATCCATATTGAAGGCGTCGCGGCCGCGAAGCTCACCTGGAACGGTCGTACGCTGAAGCGCTGAGCCGCTCGAGCTCCGACGCATGTAGACTTTTTCGAGGCTCGAACGATGTGAGCGTGGCGCTGTGGGAGCCATGGATCTCGTAGCGCTCTCTCCTTGCTCGCTGAGGTAGCTCACGCTGCGGAGGTCCTGCGTGGGAGAGGCGGCTGATCGTGTTTGGCGCAGGCCTACCTCCGGGTGTTACTGTCACAGCCATGGCTTGGCGGACCGTCGTCGTGTCGGTGTCAGTGATCATCTCTACTTCTGCGGCCGCGCACGCCTACGGGGTGGGACCGGCAGTTCCACTCGAGGAGCTCGCGAAGAAGGCCGACCTCGTGTGCAAGGGAGTCGTCGTCGCGGATCGCAAGGTGAGAGATCCGTGGTTCGAGGCAACGCCGGGTTTCGAGGCGCGCGAGACCACGTTATCTGTCGTCTCGTGCATCAAAGGAAAGAAGCCGAAGCAGCTCCGGTTTCGCCACTACGCCGCGGGACCACCGGCTCCCAGGAGCTACACGCCGCCCAACTTCACCTTCGTGGTCGGTCGCGCGTACGTCGTCTTCGCCGCCAAGGGGACCGGTGGGGCATTTCGCGTGGTTTCGAAGTCACCGACGCGAAAGATTGATCCGGATGCGATCCTCGCGGCCGACACGAAACCGCACCGGGGCACGACCGTCACCGAAGCAGTGTGGTCAGAGCAGCGTGGTCTCATCGCGAGCGCGGATGCCGCTGATGTCATCGCCGGGATCCGGGAGCTCGACGAGCTGAGCGGAGGACGGATGTTGAACCTCGCGGACTTCGAGAGGGGCGCGGCACTCGCCGAGATTGCGGTCGCGATCGGCCACAAGGATTCGAAGGTGGCGACCGCGGCGATCGATGTGTTCGGGGCGGACAGCCCGTACTACGAAGACCGGGACGCGAAGTACTGGCTCGCCGGCCTCGGCAAGGGTCGGCTCTCCGGGCTCGGCTCTCGCAAGGCAGCAGCATCGCCGGCTGCCGGTCTCGCCACGCCGGCGCTTCTCGCGGTCGCCGATTCCGGATCGACACCAGCTCTGCGCGCGCTCGCGATCCGCGCGCTCGGTCAGGGGAGCTCCGTACCGGCGGCGACGATCGCTTCCTGGAGCCGAGATCCCGACGTCGAGATCCGGCGGGCGGTCACCCTGACCAGTGCCGCCCGCTCCGATCGTTTGCTGATCACGAGCGGCGCGAAGGATCCTGCACCCGAGATCCGCGCGGCGGCGGCCCTCGCGATCGGGTTCACTCAGGACCCGAAGCTTCTGCCGCTTTTGCCACCGTTGTTGACCGATCCGGCGCGGGATGTTCACACGTATGCCGCGATGAGCCTGCTGTCCTTCTCGATCGATCAGTCCGCGCCGGCCCTGAGGC
>JAYUYE010000243.1:0-1895 GCA_043752985.1 Myxococcales bacterium | reverse complement strand
TCGTCGAGATGATGAAGGCGCGGCTCGGTGCGCATCCGATCGTTGTTCAACTTCCTCTCGGGATCGCGTCGACGTTCAACGGCGTGATCGATCTGATCGCGATGCGCGCACGGACCTGGGACGTCGCGAGCTTCGGCGCGAAGTTCACCGACGGTCCGATCCCGCATGCGCACGTTCCCGCGGCGAGCCGCGCGCGCGAGTCGATGATCGAAGCGATCGCCGAGCTCGACGACGAATTGATGGCCGCGTGGGTCGCCGGTCGCGAGCTCGCGGCCGATGCGATCCGCGCCGCGCTCCGCCGGATCGCGCTGGCGAACCGTGGGGTGCCGACGCTCGTCGGCTCCGCGTTCAAGAACCAAGGCATTCACAACCTGCTCGACGCCGTCGTCGATTACCTGCCATCTCCGTCGGACTTCCCGGAGATTCGCGGACGCGAGCCGGCCGATCCCACGGGCGCACCGACGCTGGTCCGCGCCATCGGTGATGAGCAACCGCTCGCCGCGCTCGCGTTCAAGGTGCAGAGCGACGATCGCGGCGGCCAGCTCACGTTCGTCCGCGTGTACGCCGGCTGCCTCAAAGTTGGCGACGCCGTGCTCAATGCGACCAAGGGTCACCTCGAGCAGATCGGCAAGCTCGTCCGCATGTTCGCGAACCACCGCGAGGACATTCGCCAGATCGAGGCCGGCATGATCGGCGCCATCGTCGGGGCCAGCAAGCTGGCGACCGGCGACACGTTGTGTGACCCGCGATCGCCGATCCTCCTCGATGCGATGACCGTCCCGAACGCGGTGATCGGGATCGCGCTCGAGCCCGAGACGATCGAGGACCACGGCAAGCTCGCCCACGCGCTCGAGCGCCTCGCGATCGAGGACCCCTCGTTCCGCGTCCGCACCGATATCGACTCCGGACAGATCGTCATCTCGGGGATGGGCGAGCTCCACCTCGAGATCGTCGTCGACCGGCTGCGCCGGGAGTTCGGCGTAAAGGCGCGGGTCGGCAACCCCCAGGTCGCCTATCGCGAGACGGTCACCCGCCGCGCCGAGGGCGAGAACAAGTTCATCCGTGGGGCAGGGAGCCCCGGCGGCAACCGCGGTGACTACGGGCACGTCAAGCTCGTGGTCGAGCCCACCGAGCGCGGTGGCGGCTACGTTTACGAGAACCGCGCACCGAGCACGGACATCCCGCAGGAGATGGCGCCCGCCGTCGAAGCGGGGATCTTCGAGGCCGTCGAGCGTGGCGTGTTGAGTGGCCACCCCATGACCGACCTTCGCGTTCAGGTCGTCGGTGGCAGCTATCATCCCGTAGATTCAAACAATTACGCGTTCAAGGTCGCAGGCGGTAAGGCGTTCGTCGCAGCCGCCAACAAGGCGTCTCCCACCATCCTCGAACCGGTCATGTCCCTCGAAGTCGTGACCCCGGACGAGCACGTCGGTGAAGTACTCGGCGATTTGCATGCCAGACGTGGAAAAGTCGCTGGAATTTCCGCACGGCCCGGTGTACAGACCGTCGCCTGTTTCGTCCCGATGGCCTCCATGTTCGGGTATGCGACCGACCTCCGGTCGAGAACGAAGGGCCGCGCGACCTACGCAATGGAACTCGACCACTACGACGAAGTGCCTACCCAGCTTCGTGACGACGTAATCACTCGGCTCCGCGCCTGAAGCTCCAGGAAAACGTTCATGTCCAAAGAAAAATTCGTCCGCAACAAGCCCCACGTCAACATCGGCACGATCGGTCACGTCGATCACGGCAAGACCACGTTGACCGCTGCGATCACGAAGGTTCAGTCGGTCAAGGGCTTCGCGAAGTTCACGGCGTTCGACCAGATCGACAAGGCGCCGGAAGAGAAGGCCCGCGGCATCACGATCTCGACGGCACACGTCGAGTACGAGAGC
>JAYUYE010000242.1:0-4996 GCA_043752985.1 Myxococcales bacterium | reverse complement strand
GAACTTCGCGCCCGCCCATGGCGCCCGCGCCGGTGAAGACGGCGGACACCGTCGCGATGGCGGACCCGTGCGACGGCGGCGAGCTGAAGGAAGATCCGTGCGCCGGCGGCGAGGCGAAGGAGCAAGTTGCGGTCGCCGATCCGTGTGACGGCGGCGAGCTGCAAGGCGGGCTCGGCGTGCGCGGCACCGGCGAAGGTGGTGGTGGTGGCGGCACCGGCATCGGCACCGTCGGGACGATCGGGACCGGCTCCGGCTCCGGTTATGGCGCCGGCAAGCGTGGGCCGCGCCCGGCAACTTCGGAACCGAAGGTCACGCTCGGCACGCACGTGGTGATCGGCAAGCTCCCGGCGGATGTCGTCCTCCGCGTCGTACGCCTGCACCTCGCTCAGGTCCGCTCCTGCTACGAGAAGATCCTGACGACTCGTCCGGGTGTCTCCGGCGCGCTCGGGCTCGAGATCGTGATCACATCGAACGGCGACGTCGCGAGCGCCACGGCGACCGGTGTCGCGCCTGACCTCGAGAGCTGCGTCCATCAGCGCGCGATCACCTGGAAGTTTCCCAAGCCCGAGGACGGCATCGTGAAGGTCACCGTTTCGATGACGTTCACGCTGCCGCCGCCGTGACGGGACGTAACGGCAACGTCACTTGACTCCGGGGTGCCCCCGGCCGAGTCTCGGGGCGTGTCCGCCGACGGAAAAGTCATCATCTCCTGCGCCCTGACCGGCGCCGTGACCACCAAGAAGCACTGCGCGGCGATCCCGTACACACCGGTCGAGATCGCCGAGGAGGCGAAGCGGGCTTACGAGGCCGGCGCGACGATCGTCCACATCCACGCCCGCAACGACGACGGTTCGCCGACGTGGAACAACGACACGTTTGCCCAGATCATGGCGGAGACCAAGAAGCGCTGCCCGGTACTGATCAACTGGTCGACCGGCGGCGCCGGCCCGATGTCGGAGCGCATCACGCATCTGGCGCAGCGCCCGCACGTGGCCGCGCTCAACATGGGCTCGATGAACTACGCGAAGTGGAGCTCCGAGAAGAAGCAGTTCGCGTTCCAGTTCGTGTTCACGAACTCGTTCGACGACATCATCGCCTTCGCGAAGGCGATGAAGCAGCACAACGTGAAGCCCGAGATGGAGTGCTTCGACGTCGGCCACACCAACTCGCACTGCGTGCTCGCCGAGATGGGCCTGCTCGAGGCGCCGTACCACTTCTCATTCATCATGGGCGTGCTCGGCGGGATTCCCGCCACCGCGCGGCACCTCGCCTTCCAGGCCGAACAGGTTCCGGCCGGCTCGCGCTGGAAGGTGATCGGCATTGGCCGCGAGCAGTGGAAGCTCGCGATGGCTGCGCTCTCGCTCGGCGGTGATGTGCGCGTCGGCCTCGAGGATAACTTCTATCTGCCGAACGGCGAGATGGCGAAGTCCAACGGCGAGCTGGTCGCCGCGGCGGCCGAGATGGCGAAGATGGCGGGGCGGACGGTCGCGACCGTCGACGAAGCCAAGGCGCTGCTGTGGCCTTCCGGCGGTGGCAACTGAGCTCCATGACACTTCCTGGCGAGACGGGACCGCTCGGGCGCGAGCTGATGTGTGCGATGAAGCTCGCGCGGATCGCGGGCGTCGAGGTCGTCGGCATTCGTAATGGCGGGCTGACCGTCGACATGAAGCCGGGTGACGAGCCGGTCACCGCCGCTGACCGTCGAGCCAACGAGCTGATCGTGGCCGGCATCGCGTCCGCGTTTCCCGACGATCGGATCGTCTCCGAGGAGCTGCCGTCGACCGAGGCGATGCTCGATGCGCCGCGCCTGTGGCTCGTCGATCCGATCGACGGTACCAAGGACTTCATTCGCGGTGGCGATGGCTTCGCGGTGATGATCGGCCTCGTCATCGACGGCGTTCCCGTGCTCGGCGTCGTCTATCAGCCGACGCTCGACCGGATGTTCTTTGCGACCCCAGATGGCGGGGCGCACGTTCAGATCGGCGACAAGCTCGAGCGGCTCGCCGTCTCGGCGGTCGCGGTTGCCGCCGAGGCGCGACTCGTCGCGTCAGCCTCGCACCGCAACGCCGACATCGATCGCGTGAAGACCGAGCTCGGGATCAACAACGAGCTCAACGTCGGCTCGGTGGGGGTGAAGCTGTGCTTGATCGCGAGCGGCTCGCGCGACCTCTACGTCAATCCGGCGGCGAAGACGAAGGCGTGGGATACCTGTGCTCCCGAGGCGATCCTCGTCGGGGCCGGCGGCCACCTCACCGACCTGTTCGGCGGGCCGATCGACTACCGCACGGAGCTGAGCCACCGGCGCGGCCTCGTCGGATCCAATCGCCACGTACACGCCGAGGTCGTCGTCAAGCTGGGTCCCCTGTTCCCGCATCTGGCGCCGCGCCCGGCGTGATACGCTGGTCGCATGCTGGGGTCCTCACGCGTTGTCGCGGCTGTACTGGTGTCCTCGTTGTTCGTCGGAACGGTGATGGCGCAGCCCAAGCCGCCGACCGCCGCCGAGAAGCAACAGGCCGGCGATCTGGTGAAGCAGGCGATCGCCAAGAGCCAGGACAAGGATCACCTCGCGGCGATCGAGCTCTACCTCAAGGCCTACGCCGTCGTGCCGCTGCCGACCCTGCTCTCGAACATCGGTACCGAGTACCAGCAGACGGCCAAGCCGGTCGAGGCATTGAAGTATTTCTGCTTGTACCTGGAGAAGGACCCGGCCGGCGCGCTCGTCACCTACGCGACGTCACAGGCGCGCGTGCTCCAGATCCAACTCGGCAACAACGTCTCGAACGACGCCGAGGTGTGCAAGCCGGCCGTGGTCACGCCCCCGGGTGACGGCAGCAGTTCGGGCGCCGAGCCGGGCTCGGATGTTCCCGCCGTCGTCGAGCCCACGAAGTCCGATCCGGGTGGCG
The DNA here is from genome assembly GCA_043752985.1 of Myxococcales bacterium. Classification (GTDB taxonomy): domain Bacteria; phylum Myxococcota_A; class Polyangia; order Haliangiales; family Haliangiaceae; genus JABFXX01. The sequence continues at coordinate 2,093 of JAYUYE010000242.1, read as the reverse complement.
GGATGAAGCTCGCCGGCATGGTCACGGGCGGCGTCGGACTCGTGTCGTTCGGGCTCGGTCTCTACTTCGGTGTTCAGGCCAAGAAGATCAACGACGACATCGAGAATCAGGGCGTGAGCGAGCCGTGGCGCGACGACATCGTCGCGTACATGGACAAGGGCCAGCGCTACGAATATATGCAGATCGGGTTCCTCGTCGCCGGCGGCGCGCTCGTCGTCGGCGGAACCGTCGTCTACATGCTCGGCCGCGGCAAGACATCAGCCGCCGAGTCGCAGACGCAGGTCTCCATCACGCCGAACGTCACGTCGACCGGTGGCGGCGTTACAGTGTCCGGCCGGTTCTAACTACAGGATCGTATCGAGCCAGATCTGGACGTTGTCGGCGGGTAGCTTGACCCGTGCCTGACCAACGATGTCGCCTGGTTCCTTCGACAGCGCATCGCCATCCTGATCGTAGCGCGCGGTGACGACCACGTCGCCGGTGAGCTCGGTGCCACCGACCATCGCCTGCTTCTCGCTCAGCTCGAACGCGATGTCCGCGTTGTTCCAGGTCAGCTTCTCGACGGCGAGCGGGGAGCCAGTCGGCGACCCGGATGCGTCGGCGCGCTTCACCACGATGAAGATCGGGATGCCCGCCTTGATGCGGCCCTTCGCCTTCTCGTGGATCTTGATCACGCCCTTGACGTAACGCGTCGGATCGATCGTGCGGTTCGGATCGAGAGGCGGTAAGCCCATCTGGCCGACGTCGGGGCTGCCGCCGTTACCGCCCATTCCGCCACGCGGATCGACCGGATCGATTCCGAGGCCAGCGTGTGGATCGTTGCCCATCCCGCCTGGGGAGTTTGCGCCCTTGGGATTGGTCATCCCGGGCGGCGGCGTGGGCTGCGTGCCCTTCCCCATCTGGACCATGGCGCCCGTCCCGTCGGCCTTCCACTCCTGCGCCGGAGGCAGGCCATCCTGGGTCTTTTTGTCTCGGCTACAGCCGATAGCAGCGGCGATCACGGCGATGAACAGAATCGAGCGCATGGACTCGGACTGTAGCAGGGTCACACCCAGCGCGCCGTCGTCGTAATTGTCGCAACCACCTGCGCCCCCGGGTGCGGCTCGCCGAGCCAGGCCTGGTAACGCTCTCCGGCGGCGCCAGGATCCGCGATCGCGGCGATCTCGTACCGGGTCGGTGGCGCGGCGGCGAGGACGATCGGCAGCTCGAGCAGGCGGTGACGGCGGAACACAGCGATCCGGACCTCGTCGCCTGGCTTGCGAGCGCCAGCCAGGGTCCGCAGATCGGCCTCGCTGGTCACCCGAAACCCGTCGAGTGCGACCAGCTCGTCCCCCGGAGAAACGCCGGCCCCGTGCGCAGGCCCATCGTCAAAGACGGCGGTAACCTTGTTCGCGGAGACCGTTGCACCGAGCCAGACCGCAGTCGCGCCGTCGGTGATCTGCGCAGGATCGGTGCTGACCCGCAGCTCGAGCCCCAGCGAACGCAGCTCCTCGGCGAGATCGGGATCATCGGTACCGCGAATCTGCCGATCGAACACCTCGCCGAGCGAGAGGCCGGTTGCCTCCTCGAACAGTGGCTGGAGATTGTCGGGGTGCGGCTCGCCCTTGGCGCCATGGCGCTGCCACAACGCGCGCAGGACGTCATCGAGACTACGCGCGCCCTCGGTGCGTCGTCGGATCTGGAGATCGAGGGCGAACATCGCGAGGCCGCCCTTGAGGTAGTAGCTGACGGTCGTGTTCAGATTGGACTCGTCGGGCTTGTACAGCTTGATCCACGCATCGAATGATGACGCCTCGAGCGACTGCCGCGCGCGCCCGGGCGTTGCCATCAGGCGAGCCCAGTCATCGAGGACTTTTTCGAGGAAGCTCTTCGTCGAGATCCGCAGCGACGTCCGCAGCGCGAATCGATCGTAGTGGCTCGTCATGCCTTCCATCACCCACAAGCACGGCGTGTACGCCTCGCGCGCGTAGTCGAGGTCGAGGAGCGGCTTCGGCGCGATCCGCTTGCCGTTCCACGCGTGGAAGAGCTCGTGCGAGAGCAGCTCGAGTAGACCCTCGTACGCTTTGCGTGAGGCGCCGAAGTGCGGGTGATAG
>JAYUYE010000241.1:0-5000 GCA_043752985.1 Myxococcales bacterium | reverse complement strand
TACGTCGACCATGAGAAAGGGTCGACATGCTACGTCGCAAAAACAGACGTATGCTTCCGACCGATGCAATGGCTGAACTATCACCACTTCTACTATTTCTGGATCGTCGCGAAGGAAGGAACGATCGCCCGCGCGAGCCAGCAGCTTCGGCTCTCCCATCCGACGATCAGCGCGCAGATCCATCGGCTCGAGGACGCGCTCGGCGAGAAGTTGTTCGAGCGGCAGGGGCGCAACCTGGTGCTCACGGAGTTTGGGCGCGTCGCTCTCGGCTACGCCGAAGAAATCTTCTCCATCGGGCGCGAGTTCGTCGACACCGCGAAGGGGCGGCCGAGGGGCGGCCGGCCGATGCGTGTCGTCGTCGGGATCTCGGACTCGCTCACGAAATCGATCGTCTACAAGATCCTGGAACCGATCCTCCGTCTCGAGCACGAGGTGCGCGTGATCTGTCGAGAGAACCTCTCCACGGAGGACTTCATGGGCGAGCTCGCCACGCACGCCGTCGACGTAGTCCTCTCCGACGCCCCGCTCGAGCCCGGCGCGTCGGTCCGCGCGTTCAGCCATCTACTCGGCGAGTGCGGCACCACGTTCTTTGCGGCGCCCCCGATCGCCAAGGCTTGTCGCCGCGGCTTTCCCCGTTCGCTCGACGGCGTTCCGTTTCTCCTTCCGGGCAGCGTCTCGGCTCTCCGTGGTGCGTTGGCGTCGTGGTTCGACTCCCAAGGAATCCGGCCGAAGATCGTCGCGGAGATCGACGACCCCGCGCTCGCAAAGATCATCGGCGAGGCAGGGTTCGGTGTGTTCGCGGCGCCCGACGTGGTCGAGAAGGAGGTTCGACAGCGCTACCAGGTACAGCTCGTCGGTCGGGTCGCGAAACTGCGGCAGCGCTTCTACGCGATCTCGGTCGAACGGAAGATCCGGCACCCCGCGGTCGTCGCCATCTCGGAGGCCGCGCGGAAGCACATCTTCGCATGAGCTGCTCTGCGCGCAGGACCATCGGTGCGACCTTCGCGAAAACGCTCTCAAGGTTTGCTCTACGCATCAGTTCCGAACTTTCTAAGAGTCGATCGGTAGGAGCGACGCTACAAGAAGGCGATGAAGCGAGAGGGTGGAACAGAAGTGACGAGGGATGCCCTCGCACCGTGTATGCGGACATGTGACCAGCAAGGCGACCGCGCTCCTCTGACCGGGGCAATTCGCCGTGACCGCGAGCCGCAGGAAACCGAGCCCGGCCGTCTGCGGCACGAGGGTGTCGAAGACCCGCAGATCTGCCGTGGTACGGACTGAGCACGGTGTGGAACGTCGAGAACGTCGATGAGGTCGCCGACGGCGGGTCGGCGGGCGGTAACGATCGGCCCTTGGACACGGAATGGTGAGTTCAACCTCGCCCGAACCGCTTCACCCATGCGGCGAGCATTCGCCGGGCTCCTGCCGTCGCAACACCGAGCCGAGCAGGTCATAGTCTGCTCATGGTCGAGCTCCTGTCCTCGCCCGAGGTGTGGCTGAGCTTCGCGACGCTCGCCGCTCTGGAGGTCGTCCTCGGCGTCGACAACATCATCTTCATCGCGATCCTGTCGGGCCGGCTACCGGCGGCTCAGCGCGAGCGCGCGCGTAAGATCGGGCTTGCAGGCGCGTTCGTGTCGCGCCTGGGTCTGCTCGCCACGATCTCGTGGATCGTGAAGCTCGACCAGCCGCTATTCGAGATCGCCGGGACGGGCTTCACGGGCAAGGCTCTGATTCTGCTCGCGGGCGGTCTGTTCCTGCTCTACAAGGCGACCACGGAGATCCATCACAAGCTCGAGGCGGCGGACGAAAATGCCGGTGCGCTGGCCAAATCAACGGCGACGTTCGGCGCTGTGATCCTCCAGATCATGGTGCTCGACATGGTGTTCTCGATCGACAGCGTGATCACGGCCGTCGGGATGACCGATTACATCAGCGTGATGGTCGCCGCGAACGTGATCGCGCTGCTCGTGATGTTGTTGCTCGGCAAGAGGATCAGCGTGTTCGTCGAGCGCCACCCATCGGTCAAGGTGCTCGCGCTTTCGTTCCTGCTGATGATCGGCCTCGTCCTGGTCGCCGAGGGATTCGGCGCGCACATCCCGAAGGGCTACATCTATGGTGCGATGGGCTTCAGCGTGTTCGTCGAGATGATCAATATCAGGACCACGCGCAAGACCAAGATCGTCGAACTGAACCAGACCCCGCACGTCGCGGACATCCCGCAGTAGCGTGGTGCCGCGGTCACGATCGCACGACCCGACGCGTGCGGACCGGTAGTAGCAGCGAGTGAGCGAGAGCAGAATGCCTCGCTACTGAGCCTTGCGGTCGTAGCGCTCCAACTTGCGGTACAAGGTCGTCCGGTCGAAGCCGAGGATCCGCGCGGCCTCGGTCTTGTTCCCGCCCACGGCCTCGACGACGCGCAGGATATAGCGGCGCTCGACTTCTTCCACGGGAAGTAGCTCCGCCGGGTCGTCGCTCACGCTCACGACATGAGAGCGCCTGTGATCGCGAACCGTTTCCGGCAGGTCTTCCAGCGCGACCTGTGTGTACTGCGCCATCGCGACCGCTCGTTCGATGCAGTTCTGGAGCTCTCGCACGTTCCCCGGCCACGAGTACGCGAGGAGCCTCTCCGCCGCTGCCAGCGAGAGCCCGACGATTCGCTTGCCAGCGCGCGCACTGGCGCGCTGGAGAAAATGCTGGGCGAGCAACAGGACGTCGTTGCCTCGTGACCGGAGTGGCGGCACATCCAGATGAACGACGTTGATCCGATAGTAGAGATCCTCGCGAAACCGGCGCTCTTCGACAGCTGCTTCCAGGTCTCGGTTGCTGGCCACGATCAGGCGCGCATCGAATTCGACCTCCGCATCAGCTCCGAGCGGTCTCACCTTGCGCTCTTGCAGTGCGCGAAGCAGTTTCGGCTGCAGGCCCGAAGGCAGCTCGCCGATCTCGTCGAGGAACAACGTGCCGCCGTCGGCATGCGCGAACAATCCGATGCGAGCGGCACGGGCGTCGGTGAACGCCCCGCGCACGTGCCCGAACAACTCGCTCTCGAGTAGGTTGTCCGGGACGGCCGCACAGTTGATCGCGACGAACTGGCCGCTCGCCCGTCGGCTCCTGCGGTGCAGCGCCCGCGCGACCAGCTCCTTGCCGGTACCACTCTCACCAGTAACGAGCACGGTAGCGTCCGAGTCGCGGATCCGATCGATCAACCCGTACAGCCGGAGCATCGGCGGGCTGTTCCCGATCAACTCGTCGAGGTGCTGGGCTTCGTCGACCGATCGGCGCAGGCGCGTCACCTCGTCGCGCAACGCGTGATGCTGGACCGCGCGGTTCAGCGCGACCACGAATACTTCGATGTCGAACGGTTTGGGAATGAAGTCGTAGGCCCCCGCCCGGATCGCGCCGATCGCGGTGTCGAGGCTGCCGAACGCGGTGATCACCACCACCGGTACGTCGGGGCGATCGGCGACGATCCGCTCGCACAACTCGAGCCCATTCATGCCACGCATGTTCAGGTCGGTGACGACGACGTCGAAGTCCGCAGTCCTGAGCACTTCGAACGCCTCGTTCGCGACCCCGCAGGCCACGACGTCAAAGCCGCGGCGAGATAGGTTTGCGCGGAGCATCTCGCACATTGCCACATCGTCGTCGACGATCAGCGCACGACTCATGCAGCCTCTTCGAGCGGCAGGTACACGGAGAAACACGTGCCCACGCCAACCTCGGACGCTACGTCGATCCAGCCGCCGTGTTCCTTGACGATACCGTAGGCCACGGCAAGCCCAAGCCCCGTCCCGTCGCCGACGTCCTTGGTTGTGAAGAACGGTTCGAAGATCCGTGGCAGCAGCTCGACAGAAATCCCCGTCCCGCGATCCTCGACGGACACACACGCATAGTCACCCGCGTGCCCACCACGATCGGCCGGCGGCACGATGTGTCTCCGAGCGACACCAATGGTGATCGTGCCTCTCTTGGAGGTCGCGTGGAACGCGTTGACGACCAGGTTCATGATCACTTGCTGGAGTTGCGCTGCGTCGACGCGACTCCGCACAGCCAGTTGCGGGGAACCGGCGAGCTCGATCGTGATGTCGCGTTTCTGCGCGAGTGAGCCGAGGAGAGTGGCGACCTGGCCTGCGACCGCCGCGAGATCGTGGCCGACCTTCTTGGGAGGATTTGGGCGCGCGAAATCCAGCAACTGGCGGATGATCGCAGCCACGCGATGCGCCTGTTCGGCGATGACTACAGCGTTGTCATGCGGCGGGGTCCCGGCCATGTACTCGTCGGTGATGAGCTGGGCGTGGCCCGTGATGACGTTGAGCGGCGTGCCGACCTCGTGGGCGATCCCCGCTGCCAGCTTGCCGACGGTCGCGAGCCGGTCGGCGTGGCGCATCTGTTCGACCGCTGCCAGCTTCGCGGCCGTCTCTGCCGCGATCCGTCCACGAGCTGCCTCGAGGCGCTGGCCCATCGCGTTCATTTCTTGACTCAGCGCGCCGAACTCGTCGCGCGAACGGAGGTCGAGCCTCGACGACAGATCGCCTTCACCGATGCGCCGAGCGTGGTCGACGAGCTGGCGAGTTGGCCGACGCACGAACAGGACGCCCAGAACATGCGTGAGCAGCCCACAGATCAGGACGAGTGTTCCGGTCGCCAACGCCTCCTGAGTGATCGTATGCCGAAGGTATCGGCTCTCCGCCGCGAGTGACTCTCGCACTTCTATCGCGATCCGGCGGTGGCCGGGCGCGGCAACCAAAGCGTACGTGTACATGGTCTCGTCGGACTCGTCGGGCGCCTTCCACCGGACGTCGACGGGGTCGCGCTCTCTCAACTGCGTGAGTGCGGGGGAAGATGGGACTCCAGCGGCGTGCTCGTGACCTGGCGGTGCGTCGAGCCAGACCCATCGGATCGCTACGCCCGACGACCGCGCATACTGCCGAGCGTCCGCGTTCTTGATCATATCAAGGGCCTCCGCCTCGCCGACGTTTCGCCAGACGCGAGAAGCTGCG
>JAYUYE010000240.1:0-1899 GCA_043752985.1 Myxococcales bacterium | reverse complement strand
CCGGCACGTGTTTGCGACCGTTTGTGCGGCTAAGTCCTCGGAACTCATGCCTGCACAGGCCGCCACGACCTCCGCGGTGTGAACCATGAAGGCCGGTTCGTTGCGTTTCCCCCGCTTCGGGATCGGTGCCAGGTAGGGGCAATCGGTCTCGATCAGGATGCGATCGCGAGGCACGAGGGGCACCGAATCGCGGATCGGCTGCGCCGTCTTGTACGTGATGATGCCGCTGAACGAGACGTAGCAGCCGAGCTCCGCGTACGCGCGCGCATCGTCAGGACTGCCGGTGAAGCAGTGGATCACGACGCCGAGCTTCATCGCGTCGCAGGCGACGAGGATCGCGCGGGCGTCCTCGTGAGCGTCGCGGATGTGGCAGACAACCGGCTTCTTCACGCGGTGCGCGAGATCGATGAAGCGCTCGAACGCTGCCTTCTGCGCCTCGCGCGGCGAGTGGTCATAATAGTAGTCGAGCCCGGTCTCGCCGATCGCGACCACACGTGGATGCGGTGCGAGGCGCTCGTGCACGGCCCACCACTCGGGCGTCATCTTCTCGACGTCGTGCGGGTGGGTCGCCACGGTTGCCCAGACGTCAGGGTCGGACTCCGCGAGCGCCACCGACCGCTCGGCGCTCGACGTGTCGCCGACCGCGCCGATCACGACGATCCGCTGGACACCGGCCTCGCGCGCGCGGGCGAGCACCTCGGCGCGATCACCGTCGAACTCGGGCCCGTCAACGTGCGCGTGGGAATCGAACAGCTGGGTCACGCCGGGCGCTCCTCGATCGAGCGCAGCGCCGCGGCGATCACGTCGAGTAGCTCGGAGCCCTTGCCACTCTTCGCGAGCTTCTCGAGTGGCGCCTTCGCCCACGTGCTGGCGATCGCGCCGAGCTGCTCGACCGCTAGCCCGCGGACGTTGACCTTGCGCGCGCCGAGAGCGGCGAGCAGCACGCGGCGCGCGGCGTCGTGGTGTGCGCCGTTCGGGGTGATCGCAAGCAGCTTGCCGGCGGCGAGCACGGTGACCTCGGAAGGTACGCCCTTCGTGGTCAGCGCGCGGGCGAGGGCCTCGGCGTCATCGGAGGTCCCGAGCAGCGCGAGCGCCGTGACCGCATCCCAGCCGCGCTCCGGGTCGGCGAGTGCGGCCGCGAGCATGCTGCGGCCCCGCGGATCCCCGAGCTCGGCGAGCGCGTACGCGACGTCGAAGCGTGCACCCGGATCCACGTCGTCGAGGTGCGCGACGAGGAGCGGCACGGCCCGTGCGTCACCGATGGCACCGAGCGAGAGCGCCGCGGCGCCGACGACCTGCGGATCCTTGTCGTCGAGCGCCTTCGCGATCGGCTCGAACGAGCGAGCCTCGTCGATCTCGGCGAGCGAGGTCACCGCCTGGAACCGGAGATCCGCGGGACCCTCGGCGAGCACGCTCGCGAGCGGCTCGAATCCGTCAGGGTGACCGATCGTGCCGAGCGCGATCGCGGCGCTCTGGCGAACCGGCGCGGACCCGTCGGCGAGTCGCTTCACGAGGGCCGGAACCGCGGACGGCTCGCGCAACTCGCCGAGTGACCCGCACGCCTCCATGCGAACCTCGGGACGATCGTCGTCGAGCCCGTGGAGGAGCGCATCGACCGCGCGGCGCCTCTCCGTCGGCTCGGTGATATCTCCGAGGGCCTGAGCGGCAAGCGCCCGTGCCTTGGGACTACCGCCTGCTAGATCGCGAAGGGCTGCCTCGAGGGTGATCGTCGAGCTGGGGAACAGGAACGACACGGAGCGGACCCTAGCAGATAGATGTGGAGTACGATCGACCCGTGATCCAGGCGAAGCCGGTCGATGCACTGCGCAATCTCGCGGCTCCGCGTGACCTCATCGAGTGGGTCCGCAAGCTGCCTCCCGAGGCGGCTGCTCGCGGCTC
>JAYUYE010000239.1:0-5003 GCA_043752985.1 Myxococcales bacterium | reverse complement strand
CGCTCGACCTCGCCACGGCACTCGATTCGGTGGCGCTGAAGCTGTTCGATCTCAACCTGTTCACCGGGCGTGCGGGCCGCCTCGACCCCGATGTCGCGCTGGTCTCGGTGCTCGTGCACATCGCGGCCGCGATCGCGATCGTCGGCTATCAGGTGCGGAGCGCGCATGGCTCCGGCGTCGGAGGAGCGTCGTGAACGACGTCGTCGCCGCGGACAACTGCAGCAAGTGGTACGGCCACGTGCTCGGGATCTCCGACGTCAGCTGGAGACTCCGCGGCGGCATCGTCGGGTTGCTCGGTCCGAACGGCGCCGGCAAGTCGACGCTGCTCAAGTTGATGGCCGGACTGCTCCGACCGTCGCGCGGGTCGCTGACCGTGTTCGGTGCGGACCCGTTCACCGATGTCGCCGTGCGCCGGCGGATCGGCTACGCGCCCGAGCACGAGAAGACGTGGGACGAGCTGACGGCGCTCGAGCTCGTGACCGTGATGGCCCAGCTCGCCGGGGTTCCGCGTCCCCGGGCAAAGCTCGCGGCCGCGACCGCGCTCGACGCGATGGGTATGACCGACGCGATGTACCGCCGGGTCAAAGGCTTCTCGAAGGGTATGCGGCAGCGGACCAAGCTCGCGACCGCGATCGCCCATGATCCGGACTTTCTGCTGCTCGACGAGCCGCTGACCGGCGTCGATCCGATCGCGCGCGCTGACATCGTGGCGCGGATCGTCGCGCTCGGCGCTGCCGGCAAGACGATCGTCGTGTCGAGCCACGTGCTCTACGAGATCGAGGCGTTGACCTCGGAGATCGTCGTGATCTATCGCGGCCAGGTGCTCGCCGAAGGCAACGTCTACGAGATCCGCAAGCTGATCGATCGCCATCCCCACCGGATTCGGGTCGAGTGCGATCGGCCGCGCGTGATCGCGGCGGCGCTCGCGACCGCCGACCACGTTGCACGCATCGTGTTCGAGCGAACGGGCGTGCTCATCGAGACCCGTGACCCGGATCGCTGTTACGACGAGCTCGCAGCCGCCGTGCTCGCGAGTGGCGTCGAGGTCTCGGGACTGAGCTCGCCCGACAACAACCTCGGCGCGGTGTTCGAGTACCTGACCGGAGACGGAGGGCGGCGATGACCGAGAAGGTGATGCCGAGCTCGTGGTCGACGACGCTGTCGATCGCATTCGTGACCTGGCTGCGAATCCTGCGCCGCCGCGCACTGTGGGTCAGCATGGTGATCGCGTCGCTGCCCGTGCTCTATGCGGGCGCGATGAGCAGCTTGATCAGCACGGGTGCACGCGACACGGCGATCGGCAACGAGCTGTTCGCGCTCGAGCTGCTCGTGCTCGGGCTGCTCGCGCCGATGTTCGTGGCCACGTCGATCGGCGAGGAGGTCGAGGACCGAACCACGACGTACCTGTGGTCGCGGCCGATCGCCCGCTGGACCGTGCTCGCCGGCAAGCTGCTGACGCTCGTCCCGCTCATGATCGCGGTCATCGCCATCAGCTGGACGCTGGCCGCATGGATCGCGTTTGGCCTCATGCCGCCGCTGCGAACGTACGGCGCGCTTGCCGTGTGTGCACTCTCGATGTCGCTGGTCGCGACGGGGATCGGGACGCTCGCCCCGAAGTACGGCATGGCGTTGACCATCGTCTACATCCTGTTCTTTGATTTCCCGCTCGGGGTGCTGCCGCAGACGCTGCGCGAGCTCAGCGTGGGCCACCAGGTCCGCACGCTATCGGGGCTCTACCCTGGCGAAGTCGGCGTCCTGTCGGCCGCGGTCGGGCTCGTTGCGATCTCGCTGGTGTGGAGCGTGGTCGCGGCGCTGCGCGTGCGTCGGCTCGAGGCCTGACGTGGCGACCACGACGGCCGCGGATCGCCGGGCCCTGGGGCAGTGGTTCACGGCCGCTCCGGTCGCCGACCTCGCGATCGCAGCGCTCTCGCCGCTCGATTCGCGTGCGCGCGTGATCGATCCGACCTGCGGCGACGGTGCGTTCCTGGCGGCTGCGCATGCCGCGGGTGTGCGCTCGTTGACGGGTATCGAGATCGATCCGGCGGCCGCTGGCCAGGCGCGGACCCGGCTCCCCGGCGCCCAGATCCTCGTCGCGGACGCGCTCGCACCGGACCTCGTTCACCGCCTCGAGGATCGTCGCGGTGGGTTCGACCTCGCGATCGGCAATCCGCCGTGGGTGCGTGCCGGCCGCATCGATCCGGCGATCAAGCGCGCGCGCGCCGACGTGCTCGCCGCCGACTGGCCAGACCTCGATCCCGCGCTGATCGACGTGATCGCGCGCCACGCGGATCTCGCCGCCACGTGCCTGTTGCGCGCGCTGCGCCTCGTGCGGCCCGGTGGTCAGGTCGCGCTCGTGCTATCGACCGCGCTGCTCGATGCCGACGGTGCGGCCGCGCTGTGGACCGCGGTCGAGCAGATCGCGAGCGTGCGCGCGCTGATCATCGCGCCGGCGGAGCGCTGGTTCCCGACCGCGGCGGTCAACCCGATGCTGGTGATCGCCGAGCGGCATGCAGGGCCGGCGGTCGCGAGCGCGCCGCGCATGTTGCGGCTCATCGTCCCGACGCACGTCGCAGCACGAACGTCGGGGCTCGACGCGATCGCGGAGGTTGCCGACGAGCGGCGCCCCGACACGGTCACCGTGACCGGCGCGCGGGTTCAAACCGCAGCAGCGCGCGTCGAGCTGTTCGCAGCTGCTGGCAACCAGCGCCGGGACGGATTCGGCGCGTGGGGCCCTGCCCTGCGTGCGCCGGCCGCGTGGTTCGCGTGGCGCGCTGCCGCCGGAGCTGCGGTCGTCCCGCTGCGCGAGCTCGCGGAGGTCCGGCGCGGCCTGACCACCGGCGCGAATCACGTGTTCTATCTGCGCCGCGAACTCGCCCGCGAGCACCGGCTCGAGAAGAAGTACCTCGCACCGGTGGTGCGCTCTCCGTTCAACGGCTCACCCGCGCCGATCTCGATCGCGCCTGGCGAGTCGCCGCTCGTCGCGATCGCGTTGCCGCCCGACATCGACCTCGCGAAGGTCCCGCGGATCGCCGCGTGGCTGCGCGACCACGAGGCCGAGGCACTCGCGACCAGCGCGAGCCGGCGCGATCCGTGGTGGGCTCTGCCCGCGCACCCGGCGCGGCTGTTCCTCGCGAAGGCGTACGGACCGCGGTTCGTGCAGCGCCTCGCCGACATTCCGATGCTCGCGGATCAGCGCGTGTATGCACTCCATCCGCGCGAAGGGGTCGACCTCGTCGCGCTCGCGGCGGTGCTCAACGCGCTGCCGACCGCGCTCGCCATCGAGTCGCTCGGCCGCGGCTCGATGGGGTTTGGTGCCGTCGAGTGGACCGTCCACGATGCCCTCGAACTGCCTGTCCTCGATGTCCGGCGCGCGGACTCTCGACAGATCGAGCGGCTCCATGCGGCGCTCGCCGGATTCGCACGGCGGCCGATCGAGCACCTCCGCCTCGAGTGCGATCGCGCGGACCGCCGTGCGCTCGATGCGGCTGCAATGGCACTCGCGCCGGGAGCCGAGCTCGCGCCCACGATGTGGACCGCGCTGCTCGCATCGGTCGCGCTGCGCGATCGATATCTCTTACCGAGCGTCTAGTTCGGCGCGCGCTCGGCGAACAGCTCGACGATCAGCTCCCTGTGACCTTCGTTGGTCATCTGGATGGCGATGGCGCCGCGTCGGTCGCGGTGATAGGTCCGGTCACGGAGGACCGTCATCAGCCACTCGCGGTCGAGCTGCTCGAGCCGGCGAACCTTCATCCAGAAGATGTCGTCTTCGAAGAACGCGGGATGGTTCTCTTCGGTGAGCTCACCGCGGAGGACGCGCATGACCATCACGCGCAGGTCAGCGATCTCCTCGGCGCGCGGAGTGCCCACGGTCACAGCTCCAGAGACGCTGCGATGTCGTAGTCGCTGGCCTGCGTGACGCGGGCACGTACGAGCGCCCCCGCCGGCGCCTGACCGTTCGCGAGGTACGTGACGCCATCGATGCCGGGAGCCTGGCCGTACCAGCGGCCCTCCAGGAGATACTCGGATTCGGAGGACACGCCCTCGACGAGAACCTCGATCTCCTTGCCAACCATCGCCTCGTGGCGCTCGCGGCTGATCGTGCGCTGGATCTCCATCAGCGTCTGCTGGCGCTCGGCCATCACGTCGGCGTCGACGCGGTTGGGGAGCATCGCGGAGGTCGTGCCCGGCTCGATCGAGTAAGTGAACGCGCCGGCGCGGTCGAACTTCGACTCGGCGACGAACTCGCACAGCTCGTCGAACTCTCCCTGGGTCTCGCCTGGGTGACCGACGATGAACGTGGTGCGGATGACGACGTTGTCGATCCGCTGGCGCAGCGTCTTGACCAGCTCGCGCGTGACGCGGCTCGAGTGACCGCGGCGCATTCGCTTGAGCATCGCGTCGCTGATGTGCTGGAGCGGGACGTCGATGTACTTGACGACCTTCGGCACGCTCGCGATCGCGTCGATCAGCTCGTCATCGAACGCGCTCGGGAACGTGTAGTGGAGGCGGATCCACTCGACGTCGTCGATCGTGCCGAGCTCGCGGAGCAGCTGCGCGAGCGTCTCGCGCGCCGCGGGCGTGCTGCCCTTGTCCCAGCCATAGCGCGTGAGGTCCTGCGCGATCAGGTTGAGCTCGAGGGCGCCGCCCTTGGCAAGGGCGCGTGCCTCGGTGACGATGTCGTCGATCCGGCGGCTCCGCTGCGGACCGCGCAGCTTGGGGATGATGCAGAACGAGCACGGCCGATCGCAGCCCTCGGCGATCTTGACGTACGCGCTGTGTAGCGCGCCGATCCGCTTCCGCGGCGACTCGTGATCGTAGATGTACGTCGGCGTCTCGGAGACCTGGATCACGGGCAGCGGCTTGCGCGCCTTCGCCTTGCCCGACGGGAGCTTCACCGCGGTCTGCGGAGCGAGCGCCTTTGCGAGCGTCTGGAAGTCTGCCGAGCCGAGGATGTGATCGATCTCCGGAATGTCCTTGGCCAGCTCACCGGCATAGCGCTGCGC
>JAYUYE010000238.1:0-5008 GCA_043752985.1 Myxococcales bacterium | reverse complement strand
TCCTCGCAAAGGACGACAGCCTCGACCTTCACATCGAGGACACGCTGACCGCCGGTGATGGTCTGTGCGATCGCGCCGTTGTCGAGATGTGCGTCACCGAAGGCGCCGCGCAGGTCCAGCGCTTGCTCGATATCGGCGTCCGCCTCGCGCGCGAGCCAACCGGCGAGCTCGACCTCGGCCGCGAAGGCGCGCATTCGCGCAACCGCGTCGTGCACTGGCAGGACGTGACCGGCCGCGAGATCCAGCGCGCGTTGCTCGCGGCGGTCTCGAGCCACGCGAACATCACGGTACTCGAGGACCACATCTCCGTCGATCTGCTGTCGATGGCGAAGTACGGCGGCGATCCGGCGTGCTTCGGTGCGTACGTCCTCGATACCCGCAGCGGTACCGTCAAGACGATCTGCGCGCGCGCGACCGTGCTCGCCACCGGTGGCACCGGCAAGGTCTACGTCTACACGTCGAACCCCGACGTCGCGACCGGTGACGGCATCGCGATGGCGTACCGCCTCGGCGCGGCGGTCTGCGATCTCGAGTTCGTCCAGTTCCATCCGACCGTGCTGTTCCATCCGCACGCACGAAACTTCCTGCTCTCGGAGGCGATGCGCGGTGAAGGCGGCGTACTCCGGCTCGCGAATGGCGAGACCTTCATGGAGAACTACCACCCCATGAAGTCGCTCGCGTCGCGCGACATCGTGGCTCGCGCGATCGACAACGAGATCAAGAAGTCAGGTGCGGACTCGGTGTTCCTCGACATGACGCACCTCGATCCGGCCTTCGTGAAGACCCGGTTCCCGAACATTCACGAGCGCTGCCTCGGCCTCGGCATCGACATCACGAAGCAGCCGATTCCGGTCGTCCCGGCGGCGCACTACATGTGCGGCGGGGTCAAGACGGACATCCACGGCGCCACGACGATCCAGGGGCTCTACGCGATCGGCGAGTGCGCGTTCACTGGACTCCACGGCGCCAACCGCCTCGCCTCGAACTCGCTGCTCGAGGGCATGGTGTACTCGTCGCACGCTGCCGAGGCAGTCCGCAAAGCGCCGCGCCTGCGTCCCTCGACCGTCGCGCCGTGGTCGAGTGGCGACGCCACCGACTCGCAAGATCAGATCGTCGTCGCGCTGAACTGGGCCGAGATTCGCCAGTTCATGTGGTCGTACCTGGGCATCGTGCGCTCCGACAAGCGGATCGAGCGCGCTTGCAGGCGCATCGAGATTCTTCGCGACGAGATCCGCGAGTACTACATGGACTTCAAGGTCACCGGCGACCTGGTCGAGCTGCGCAACCTCGCCCTCGTCGCTCACCTCGTGATCGAGAGCGCCCGGCGCCGCAAGGAGTCCCGCGGGCTCCACTTCTCGCTCGACTACGCCGACAAGCTTCCCGAAGCGCGGCACTCCGAGCTGCAATTGACCAACGGTCCGCGCGGTTGACCGCCAAGTCGCGCCAACCGTCAGTCCGCACGCGCCACGATGTGATTTCGTCGTGACCGGACGCGACTCCTGGCTACCCATCGCGTCCGAGAGGGCATGAGCCTGACCTCGACGTTCCTCTTCGCCTCCCTTCTGCTCACCTCCGCGTGCGGTAAGAGTGAGCCCGAGCCCTTCAAAGGCCCGCTGACCTTGAAGCAGCTCGTGACCGAAGACTTCGGCGAAAAGAACGCGAGTGCCGTGAAGCTGTGCGACGAGCCCTGGGACGCGGCGCTCGCGAGGCTCCAGTCGCGCCTCGGACCGCCGACCAAGGTCGCCGGCGACAAGTACACCTGGGCGGTTCATGAAGCGGAGTCCTGCGCGACCACCTCGTTTTCTCGCGACCCAATGTCTTTCCCAAGAGCGACGGCTCGCGCTACGACGATTGCGTCGCGGTCGCGGAGAAGCGCCCGTGACCACCGACCCGGCGCCGATTTCACACTCCTCGGTGTGAACGGTTGTTGATATCGCGGCGGGCGTCGGACCACGGTGCGGGCACTTGGGACCTGGCATCCACCTCGCAGTACTCGTCCGCATACTCCTCGCTGCCGGATCTTGACGGACGGCCACGCAGCAAGGAGGGCCGCCGAGGCATTCTGCCTCGGCGGTTTGCTTTTCGGCGTTTTTGGGCGGCTCGAGTGGAGGCCGTCGCGCTCACTGCTAGTGTTGCGGAATGCGGAGACGTCTCGGCCTGGTGATATCGCTCGCCCTCGGTGCGTGCGGTGGTCCTGCGGGTCCGTCGTCGCCCGCAGCAGATGGCGTCCGCGCCTACGTCAACGCTCTCAAGTCGAACGACGCGAGCGACGCGTACAAGCTCCTGTCCTCCGACACTCGCAAGAAGCTCAGCTACGACGAGTTCGCGCTGCAGTGGAAGCAGAGCGACAAGGAGCGTCAATGGCAGGCAAAGGTGCTCGAGGAGAGCCTCAAGGGAAATCCCGACGTCGGTGAACGCGCGCTGATCAGCTTTTCCGACGGCAAGCTCGTGCAGCTCGAACGCGAGGGTAAGACGTGGCGGCTCGAGTCCGAGCTCGTCAGCCGCTCGCGCGCCAAGCGTCCGCGCGATGCGATCCGGCTGTTTGCCGACGCGATCGGCCAGCGCGACATCAACGGGATCCTCGGCGTGCTCACACAGCGCCGCCGCGATGGCCTGACCAAGCAGGTCGAAGGCTTCGTGGCCGGCATCGGCAAGCGGATCAACGACCGGATCGACGAGTTCGGCACCGATCGCGCCGAGCTGCGCTGGGACGAGAACGGGATCCGCTACCGGATCGTGCTTCGCAAGGAAGACGACGAGTGGCGCGTCGATGACATCTACATCCGCCCCGCACCCAAGGAGGACGAGCCGGACAAGGACGGCGTCGATTCGCCGCCGATCGACGACTTCTAGCTTGGTTCTGCCTGATGCCCGAGATCTTCCTCGACGGCGCCGCCCGCCTCCTCGTCCTCCTCCACGCTGCCGCCGCGATCGTCCTGGTCGGCGCGACCACGCACCACGCGATCGTCGCGATCGGCTACCTGCGCGGCAAGCCGAAGGTCCGGCTCGGGCGGATCTACGCGGCGACCATCGCCGTCACCTACACCGTGACGTTCGTACTCGGCCTCCTCGCGTACCCGACGTTCCGCTATTACACGCGCGCGCTCTACCTCGATCGCTACGAGCGTTGGGCCTCGAACCTGTTCGACATGAAGGAGAACTTCGCCGCGCTCGGCCTCCCACTCGTGGTCGCGATGTTCGTGATGTCGCGCCGGATGGATCCGAAGCAGGACAAGCTCCTCGTCGGTCCCTACGTCGGCTTCGCGCTCCTGACGGCTGGGATCGTCTGGTTCGCGGTGGTCTCCGGCCTCCTCATCACGATGACGAAGGGCGTATGAAGCGTCAGGAGGCGCTGTTCGTCGCGCTGTGCCTCGGCACCGTCGCGTTCGCGATCGCCTTCGTCTATCCGCAGATCGCCGAGCAAGCGGTCGCCCACTACTACCCGCTCGAGCGCAGCTGGTCGTTCGAGGCTCGCCCTCGGGGGCTCGCGATGGACTTCTACGGCCGGCTCGGGCAGGCGGTGGCCGCGTGGGCGCTCGCGGTGATCGTCGCGCTGCCGTTCGTGCGCCGGATCAAGACGCCACTGTCGGAGCGCACGGCGGGCCTCCTGACCGCATGGGCCCTGACGATCACCGTGCTCGTGATCATGTACTACGCGTGGACGCTGTACTTCCGCCACCCGACGCCCGCACCGATTCCCGACTGGTATCGGCCGCGCTGAAAAGTTCGCGATCGCGTTCGTCTCTCCGCGACCAGCTAACCGACCACGCCACCGAGGACGAGTCGCATCAGCCGCGTTTGCGGCCGAAGAACGGAAGATAGTGACGGAGGCCGCGCGGCTTGTCGGGCTTCTTCTCCGCGAGCTCGATCGGAACCTCGATG
Organism: Myxococcales bacterium; assembly: GCA_043752985.1. GTDB lineage: Bacteria > Myxococcota_A > Polyangia > Haliangiales > Haliangiaceae > JABFXX01. The sequence continues at coordinate 1,126 of JAYUYE010000238.1, read as the reverse complement.
CGAGGCGTCATCTCCGCGATGATCTCGGCGATCGGTGTGGCCTCCGACGTGTCCGTGACCTTGCCCGGAGCACCGAGCACCGCTCGGCAGTCGATCACGCTGCGCGAGAGGACGGTGTGCAGATCCTTGCGGAGCTGAACTTTTTTGAGCGTCGTTCCGATCTGGCGCGCCATCTCGCGTGCCGAGGGGAACCGGTTGTCGGGGCCCATGGTCAGCGCCCGCGTGATGATCTGGGTGAACGCCGCCGGGACGTCGGGACGCAGGGGGCGGAGCGGCTGCACCATGCAATCACGGAGGCGGGTGTAGACCTCGTAGTCGGTCTCGCCGTCAAATAGCTTGCGGCCGACGAGTGCCTCCCACAGCACGGAGCCGGTCGCGAACTGATCGGAGGCCGGGACCGGCCGACCACCCGAGACAATCTCCGGGGCGAGATAGGACATCTTGCCCTTCACGATCCCGGGATCCGTGAGCTCTTGCCGGCGATCGGGCGCGAGCGCGAGGCCGAAGTCGATCAGCTTGACCATTCCACGGGTTGTCAGCAGCACGTTGTGCGGCGAGACGTCGCGATGGACGATCGGCGCGGGCCGGCCGTCGGCACCGACGCGCTCGTGCGCAGCGGCGAGGCCGCGAAGAATTCCGACCGCGACCGCCGCGACGAGCTCCCACCGCGTCTGCTCGTTCCGCGAGACGTGCCAGCGAACCCAGTTGCCGAGATCGACGCCGTCGATCCACTCGAGGACCATGTAGTAGTTGCCGCGATCGTGGACGAAGTCGTGGACCTCGGCGACGTTCGGCGACTGCAGCGAGGAGCCGACACGCGCTTCCTCGACGAACATCGCGACGTACTGCGGCTGCGACGCGAGGTTCTGGTGCATCTGCTTGACGGCGACGTCACGCACGAACCCCGAATCACCGCGGACGCGCCCACGCCACACATCAGCCATACCGCCGCGACCCGCTACTTCGATCAGCTCGTAGCGGCCGCCAACGATCATGCCTGGACGAGGCTCTTCCGCCATAGATTGAATGATCATCGCATACTACGTTTGTATAGTGACCGGGTGATCCCACGAGGTTTGTTGCTGATCCTCCTCGTCGCATGTGGCAGCGATGTCTCGCCGGATCG
>JAYUYE010000237.1:0-5009 GCA_043752985.1 Myxococcales bacterium | reverse complement strand
TGACAGCGTCAGCCGCCCTTTTTGAGCTCGGTCAGGACCAGCTTGGCCGTCGTCTTGAGCGTGTCGAACACGCCGACGCCGGTCCGGGCCACGGCCTCGAAGTCGGGGACGTTCGTCGGGTTGATCATCTGACGAAGCTCCTCGACCGAGGCGACGTTCGGCAGATCGCGCTTGTTGTACTGGATGACGTACGGGAGCTTGTCGAGCGAGTAGCCCTGCTCGGCGAGGTTCGTACGAAGGTTCTCGACCGACTCGAGGTTGGCCTCGGTGCGCTCGATCTGGGAGTCGGCGACGAAGATGACGCCGTCGACACCCTTCAAGATCAGCTTGCGCGAGGCGTCGTAGAAGACCTGTCCGGGCACCGTGTAGAGGTGGAACCGCGTCTTGAACCCGCGGATCTCGCCGAGCGAGAGCGGGAGGAAGTCGAAGAACAAGGTCCGCTCCGTCTCGGTGGCGAGGGAGATCATCTTCCCTTTCGCCTCGGGATTGGTCTTGTTGTAGATGTACTGGAGATTCGTCGTCTTCCCGCACAGACCGGGACCGTAGTAGACGATCTTGCAGTTGATCTCGCGCGACGAGTAATTGATGAAGCTCATCGCGGCGCCTAATCGTTGAAGAGGTTATCGATATCGTCGTCGGTGATCTCGGAGAACACCGACGGTTGGCCGGAGCCACTCGCGCTCTTCTTGACCATCGTTTCGAGCACGACGACCAGCTCGACCGACGCCTTGCGGACGCGCAGTCGAACGAGACCGAGTGACGAGCGACCGTCGAAGAGCACGACCAGGATGACTCGCTGGCCGATGATCGAGACGTGGTAGCTGATCTTCTCGCCCTCGAGAAACTGACCAGCGAATTCCTTCTCGGCGAGCAGATGCGCGATGCCACCGGTGGCGGCGACGTTGCCTGCAGTCAAGGAGGAGAGGGACGTGATATCGAGCTCGTGGACATCGCCGGCCGAAGCCATTGCCTGTCCGTTCTTGTCGATGACCAAGACGGCCTTCGCATTCGAATCTCGGGCTAGCGTTTCGCAGATGTGGTTGATCTGCGTTAGCTCTTCCTCGTACATGACGAGCTGTTGGATCATCGCGCTCAAGCTCCTTGCACGGTTCGCCGAATGGGCTCCCCGCCGACGGCCTCACGCTACCAACGCCGCCGGATTCGTTCAACCTTCCCGCCCATCTATAGCGTAGCGATCGCGACGCTCTGGCCTACATCGTCGCCCGACCGGCGAGCGCACGCGCGATCGTCGCCTGGTCGGAGTATTCGAGCTCGCCACCGACGGGAAGCCCGGTCGCGATCCGCGAAACCTGGATGCCGAGGGGCTTGATCGTCCGCGCGATGTACATCGCGGTCGCTTCCCCATCCACGCTCGGGCTGGTCGCAATAATGATCTCACGGACCGGCGGGTCGCCGCCCAGCCGGCGGACCAGCTCGGCGATCCGCAGGTCGTCCGGGCCGATGCCTTCGAGCGGCGAGAGGAGGCCGTGGAGCACGTGGTAGCGGCCGCGGAAGTGGCCGCCGCGATCGATCGCGATCAAATCCGAGGGTGACGCGACCACGCAGATGACGTCGGCGTCGCGGCGCGGGTCCATGCACATCGAGCACGGATCGGCCTCGGTCATCGTCATGCAGACCGAGCACAGCCGGATCTTGTCGGTGACGTCGAGCAGCGCCTGCGCGAGGTCCTTGATCAGCTGGCGATTGCCGCGGATCAGGTGGAACGCCATTCGCGTGGCGGTCTTCTCGCCGATCCCGGGTAAGCGGGCGAGCTCCTGGACGAGGCGTCGGATCGGGTCAGCCACGGACGATCAGAACAGGCCCGGCATGCCGGGGAGACCGCCCATTCCGCCCATCACGCCCGACATCTTCTCTTTGCTGGTCTCGCGGACCTTGGTCGCCGCGGCGTTGATCGCGGCGGTGATCAGATCCTCGAGCATGCCGACGTCGTTCGGATCGACGACGGACTTGTCGATCTTGACCCGGACGACCTCGAACTGACCGTTGACCGTCGCGGTCACCAGGCCACCGCCGGCGGCGCCCTCGCAGGTCATCTTCGCGAGCTCCTCTTGCACCTTGGCGACGTCGCCCTGGAGCTTCTGGGCCTGCTTCATGAGTGCATTGAGATCAGGCATCTTGGGGTTAGACATCGGTCTTGATCTCCTTGATCTGGGCGCCAAAGGTCTGCAGAACGTGCTTCGTGATCGGGTGCTCGCGGGCCTCCGCTTCGCGCTTGAGGCGCTCCGCGGAAGACTTGTCGCGCGTGGTCTCGAGCAGGGAGCGCGCGCCGGCAGAGGCGGACTCGCGCTCGTCGAGCAGGCGCACGGACAGCTTGATGTTCTTCTGCTCCGGCCCGAGCTCGCGGACGATCGCGCGGATCTCGAGGAGCTTGTCCGCTTCGCCGGCCATCTCGCCCATCGCGTGGACGTCGATCGGGAACCCGAGCTCGATCTGATCCGCGGTCCACTTCATCACGCGGGCGTGTGAGAACGGTCCGCTCAGCGAGAACCGCTTCATCGTCTCGAGCTCCTCGAGCACGACGTTCCATGCGGACAGCGCCTCGGCCGCATTCGACGGCAGCGGCAGGTTCTTCGGCGCGGGCACCGGCTTGGCAGGCGCGTCATCGTGCGGACCCGAGCCGGACGCCACCGTCGCTGCCGCGGAGATTGAACCCGACGGCTGCATCGACACCGGCGCGCTGTGATCCGACGGCACCTTGTTGCGACCGGAGACGGCCGCCACCGGCGACACCGGGATCGGCTCGCTGCCCGGCGCAGACGACTGCAGCGCGGGAACCGCATCGCTCATCGCGGGCGCCGCCGACACGCCCGACACGCCCGACACGCCCGACACGCTCGACACCGGGCGTGCTGCAGCGGGGGCACTCGCGCGCGGTCGGGCACCGCTTCCAGCCGACGACGATGCGCGCGGCCGACCGCCGCCGCCGATCCGGTGCTCGAGATCGCCGAGGCGTTCGATCAGATCGCCGAGCGGTACGAGCGGCTCGACGGTCGCGACGTCGATCAGCGCGCAGTCGAGGACGAGGCGCGGCTGCAGGGTCTTGCCGAGCTCGTCGCAACACCGCAGCATGCGTTCGAACATCTGGGTGACGCGCGAGCGTTCGATCTGCTTTGCCTCGGACAGCAGCTCCGTGCGCTCCTCGGCGGACGCGTCGACCAGCTCGAGCCGCTCCGGCGCCACCTGGAGCACCGAGAGATCACGCAGGTAGCGAACGATCGCGCGAGCGAGCTGAACTTCGTCAACACCGCGCTCGATCGCGGACTCGACGGCGCCGAGCGCCACACCGGCCTCACCAGTCGCGAGCGAGCGAACCAGCGTGCGGGTCAGCGAGCGATCGGCAACACCGAGGACCTCGGCGACATGCGCCTCGGTGATCTTGGCGTCGCCCACGTACGAGATGATCTGGTCGGACAGCGACAGCGCATCGCGCACGCTGCCGCCGCTCTCCCGCACGAGCAGGCTGACCGCGCCGGCATCGATCGTGAGCTTCTCGGTCTTGAAGATCGAGGTCAGGTGCTGCGCGAGCCGCGACGACGGCACGAGCTTGAAATCATAGCGCTGGCAGCGCGACAGGATCGTGTTCGGCAGCTTGTGCGGCTCGGTGGTCGCGAGCACGAACGTCACGTGCGGCGGTGGCTCCTCGAGCGTCTTGAGCAAGGCGTTGAACGCCTCGGTCGTCAGCATGTGAACTTCGTCGATGACGTAGACCTTCTTCTTGAGCTGCGCCGGCTGGTAGCGCACCGCTTCGGTCAGCTCGCGGATCGCATCGATGCCGCGGTTCGAGGCGCCGTCCATCTCCTGGTAGTCGACCGCGCTGCCGTTGCCGATGCTCACGCACGCGCTGCATGTGCCGCATGGCTCGCCGGTGGCCTTGCCGCCGTGCGCCTCGCAGTTGAGGGCCTTGCCGATGATCCGCGCGATCGTGGTCTTCCCGCAGCCGCGAGGCCCGGTCATCAGGAACGCGTGGTGGACGCGCCCGCTCGCAAACGCATTCGCGAGAGTTCGCGTGACGTGATCCTGGCCGATGACCTCGGAGAACGTCGTCGGCCGATACTTGCGTGCGAGTACGAGATAGGACATGGCGCCGACGCTGGCACTATACCCGCCGGGTCCCCACAAGGGGTCCCTCGGCGCACGGAGATCTCCGTTCTTGCTTCGCTGCGAACGAGAATCAGCTCGAGCCGCCTCGGCGGCCGACGCTACAGCTGGAGCGTCTCGCAGATCTTCTTGGCTTGGATGATCACCTCGTCGCGGGTGTCACCGAAGTCACTGCGCTTGTAGAGCGAGCCGTAACAGACGAGGCGCTTGCCTCCGTAGGTCACGACCACGCGGAACGCCGGTCCGGATGCATCGGTGCCTTCGATGTACCAGGCGGCGCCGCGCTGACGATCGGTGACCACGGTGAGGATCTTCGAATCCGTCAGGAACTTCTTGTAGGCCTCACGGTCCGACGGCGCTCGTGGATCGTCGTAGCCGTAGAAGAACTTGAAGACAGCCGTCTCGCCTTTGCTCTGCACGCTCTGCACGCTCTGCACATCGACGAGCAGCGAAAACGTGCCGGCCCCTTCGACGTCGCGCTTCCAGTTTGGCAGCAGCGAGAGCTGGATCGCCTTGAGCTCGGCGCTGAGAACGATGGGCGCCTTCACCGCGGGCGGCGTCTGCGTGACGGCGGGCGGCGCAGCTTTGATGGGCGGCGTGGTCACCGCAGGGGGCGTGCCCGCGCCACTGGTTGGCTTCGCGGCGGTCGTCGTGGTCGCTGTCGTCGACGCCCCCGCGGGACCGGTCGCCTTCGCAGCGAGTCCCGCGGGCGGTGCGGCGGCACCCACGGCCGTCGCGCTGCCCGCGCCAGCGGCGGGCGGCGTCCCCGCGGCGGTCGTCGCGGCGCTGCCGGTGGTCGTACCCACGGCGGCCGCCGAACCTGCGGCCGTCGTGGTCATCGCGCTGCCCGCGCCGGAGCCTGCGCCCGCTGCGCCAGAGCCCGCGGCGCT
>JAYUYE010000236.1:0-1903 GCA_043752985.1 Myxococcales bacterium | reverse complement strand
CTGGCGCGACCGAGGTCATCGGTCGGTCGGGCGGTGGCGCGGTCGTCACGATGGTCACGTACCAGTGGTTCTGACCGTCGTTCTTGAGCACGCAGGTCTCGAGCTTCTTCTCTGCCGAGGTCCAGCACCGGGCGGAATCGTACTCGGTCCCCGTCTTCCCGACCGAAGGCCCCCACTTCGCTTCGAGGTCGGCGAGCGGATCGGCGTAGATCATCGCCTGGTACCCGCGCACCAGGTCATCGTTGGGGTGAGTGCCGACCACGTAGCTGACGGACAGCTTTTCGGGGATGACCATCGCCCTCTCCATCAGGTCACCGGCAAGCAGCTCGTCGCCGATCTTGACCGGTAACACGGTGGGCACATCGCCGACCTTCTGCGGGATCGCGGTCTCCGACACGGTGAGTCCGCCGACGATCCACGAACCCGCCGGCGCGACGACGACGGGCGCGCCCGACCCGGATCCCGAGCCCGTGCTCGACGCGGCCTGCTCGGACTTCCCACAGGCGACGACGAACAGCAGCAGCGCGAGATGCTTCACACGCTCGACTCTACACGTGCGGTCGGGTCGCCGCGAACGAAGCACGATCCGTCCACGCGGTGCGCACGCTCTCGACGGCCGACGCACGCTCGGTCGGATACGCCGTGCGGAAGTCCATCCAGTCGAGAGCGCACACGAGCGTGATCTCGGGAAGTCCGAGCCCCTCGGAGAAGCCGCGGCGATCGGGCGCGAGCTGCGTGCCAAGCCACGTGAAGATCGCGTCAGCACGGTCGAGCTGGCGCGTCGCGTACGGGGTGCCGTCGATCGCCACACCGTCGCGCCGCAGATAGAACAGCTGGATCACGGCGTCGAGCGCCGCGTCGATTGCATTGACGAGGTTTGCCTCGCGCCACGGCTCGCGGAGCCCGGCGAGCTTGCCAAACCCGTAGTGGGCCGTGATCCAGTCGATGATCACGCGCGAGTCGAACAGCGTCGTGCCGTCGGCCACCGCGATCGGCACCTTGCGGATCGGGGTCACCTCGCGGAGCGCTGCCTGCCCGGCCTCGGTCGCCGTGTCGACGCGCTCGATCTCGATCCCGATCTCGGCAGCAACGATTGTGACTCGCCGGACGAACGGCGATGTCGTGGTCCCGAAGAGCTTCATGCCGGCAAACCTACGCGATACGCTGCGCGCGTGCAGGTGTTCCTGATCCGCCACGCCGCCGCGGTCGACGAGACGCTGACCCTCCGCGATCCGCACCGGCACCTCACTCCGCACGGCCGCACGCAGGCGCGCTCGCTCGGCGACCGGCTGCGCTGGCACGACAGCGCGCCGACGCACGTGTGGTCGAGCCCGCTCGTCCGCGCGGTGCAGACCGCCGAGCTCGTCGTCGCCGGGATCGGTGCCCACGTCGCGATCGAGGTGGTTCCCGACCTCGCGCCCGACGGCAACGCGCGCGACTTTATCGCCGCGCTGACCCGGCTGCCCGCCGCCGCCCACGTCTTGCTCGTCGGACACGAGCCCGCGCTGTCAGGAATTGGCATCGTGCTCGTCGGCGACTACTTCGAGGCGCTCGACAAGGCCGAGGCGGTCCGCATCGACGACGGCAAGCTGCGCTGGCGGTTCGCCTGGGATGCAGAAGCCCCGGTTCCCATCAAATAGTTTTATATTCACACCATGATCCCTCCTGCTGTTTGCCAGCGCATCGAGATCATCGAAGCCGACATCACGCGCCTCGAGGTCGACGCGATCGTCAACGCCGCGAACACCGCGCTGCTCGGCGGCGGTGGAGTCGACGGCGCGATCCATCGAGCGGCCGGCAAGGAGCTGTTGATCGAGTGCCGCACCCTCGGCGGCTGCAAGACCGGCGACGCGAAGCTGACGAAGGGCTACAAGCTCCCCGCGCGCTACGTGATCCACGCGGT
>JAYUYE010000235.1:0-5030 GCA_043752985.1 Myxococcales bacterium | reverse complement strand
GTGCCAGCGCGGTCCGCCAGCGTCGTCGCGAGCTTGCGCGATCGCGCCTTCGCCGCGGCGATGCTCGCGATCGACAAGGTGCGGGCCGCGGGTGACAGCGGGCAGCTGTGCGGCTCAGTCGTCGAGCGGCATCGCGCGCAGTGTCTTCGGTAGCTCGAGCAGGCTCTCGGTCGGCGAGCCCACGAGCATCGCGGGGCTCATGTTCGTCAGGCCCCACGGCTCGACGGTGCCCGACGTGACGGCGAACGCGCCGTTGTCGATCCGGCCAACGACGCCGAACCCCGAGCGCATCGGGACGCGGGCAGTCTCGATCACGAGATCCGGAAGATGGCTGACATCGATCTCGACGAGGCCGCGCTCGCACGTGATGACGAGCCGGTAGCCGAGGACGCGGCGCTCGACGAGCAGGATGTTGCCAAGCTCGGACGTGAACACCTCGGTCCAGCCTTCGGTGGGGCTGCCGTGCTGCGCGAGCGCCTGGAACTCGAGATGGTAGAGCTGCGCGCTGTCGATCTTGCGCGCGAGGATGCCGTGCGAGGTGACCACGCAGTCGAGGTAGCCGAGCAGGTGCAGCTCGGTGACGGTCGACAGATGATCGACGGTCCACCACGAGCCAGGCACGTGCGGCGTGCACCCCAGGAACACGTTCTTCGCGGAGCTGCCCTTGAGCCACTCGGAGATTGCACACGCGACCTCGGGTGCGCTGCCGGTATCGCTGAGCCGGCGGTCGCCGTTCCACAGAACGCCGAGCGACGACCCGGGAAGACGATGGACCGCATCGAAGTGAAACAGCCGGCCTTCGAACGGCGAGACCAGCGAGAGCTTGTCGCCGACCCGGATGCTCGCGACCGCATCGAAGTCTTCGGGGACCGCGATGTTGGTCTCGCCACGCGGATCGAGCGCGACGAACAGGAGACCGCGCGGGGTCAGGCCCTGCTTGCGGAGCTCCTTCAGCCCGAGGATGACGGCCGCGGGGTCGCGATAGTGATAGACGCGAGTGGCGAACATCGTCGGAGGCACCGTATCACAGCAGCACTCCCGACAAGACCAAGTTCGCGATGCCGAAGTAGATCAGGATGCCGCTAACGTCGACGAGCGTGGCGACGAATGGAGCTGACGATGCCGCCGGATCTTGACCGAGCTTGCGGAGGAGGAATGGCAGCATCGCACCGGCGAGCGTTCCGGCGAGCACGCAGCCGATCACCGCGATACCGCACGTCACTGCGAGGAGTCCGAAGTGCTCGCCGTAGCTGCCGGCCGCGCCCCAGATCGCGACACGCAGGAGCGCGATCACTCCGAGCACGCCGCCGAGCATGACGCCGAGGCTAAGCTCGCGGCGCAGCACGATCCACCAGTCAGCGGTGCGGACCTCGCCGAGTGCCATCGCGCGGATCATCAGCGTGGATGCTTGCGAGCCGGAGTTGCCTCCGGTCGAGATGATCATCGGGATGAACAGGGCGAGCAGCGGCTCGCGTTCGATCTGACCGGCGAAGCTGCCCATCGCGCTCGCAGTCAACGTCGATCCGATGAGCAAGATCACGAGCCAGATGCCGCGCTTCCACAGCATCTCGCGGCGCGTCGACTGGAGATACGGCAGCTCGAGAGCGGCCATGCCGCCGAACTTCTGCGCGTCCTCCGTGGCTTCTTCCTGGACGACGTCGACGATGTCGTCGACCGTCACGATGCCCTTCATCCGGCCGTGCTGGTCGACGACGGGGACGACCGTCATGTCGTGCTCCGCGAACACGCGCGACACCGTCTCCTGATCCATCTCGTCCGTGACGCGGACGACATCGGTCTCCATGATCTCGGCGACCGTGTCCTTCGGATCGGCGGCGAACAGATCGCGGAACGAGACCACGCCGAGCAAACGCTGGTCGGGATCGACGACGTACGCGTAGTAGATCGTCTCGATCTTGTCGCGCGCCTGGCGGCGAAGGAATGCGATCGCTTCGTCGGCCGTCATCTGCGGACGCAGGCGCGCATAGCGCGTCGACATCAGGCCGCCTGCTTCGTCCTCGGCGTAGGCGAGGAGGGCCGTGACCTCCTTGCGCGTGGGTGCGTCGAGGAGGGCGAGCAGGATCTTCTTCTGAGCCGGATCGTCGACCTGCTGGATCACGTCGGCGACGTCATCGGGCTCGAGCAGCCGCATCCATTGCCGGCGCTGGCCGGGACGGAAGTGCAGCAGCAAGGCAGCTTGATCGACCGCGTTGAGGGCGACGAAGAACTCCTCGGCGTCCTCGCGCGGCAGGACGCGCAGTCCATCGCTACGCTCGTCGAGATCGAGGAGCGGCCACGCATCGCGCAGGTCGTCGACCGTGAGCTCGTCGTCCGCCGGCGGAGCCTCGGGAGCCGTCGCGCCGAGCGTGGTCGGCATCGGCGGCAAGACCGTCGAGCGCCGCGAGCGACTGCCCGACGACGCCTGGACCTCGATCAGCTCGACGACCTCGGAGTCCTCCCCGCGGGTCTCGGCAATCGCCTTGATCTCGGCGGCGACCTTGCTCGCCTCCTCGGGCGGCAGCATCGAGATCTCGCCCGTCGCGTGCTCGGGCCGGTCGGGGACCAGCTCCGGGATGCTGTCGTCGGGCGGCGGCGCCATCGAGGGACACCCTGCCCGATGATCAACAGTTCGTAAACAGGAGGCAGTCGACGATCGCGGGAATCGCCGTCGCAGCGGGCGCACGGATCACGCCACCGGATTGCGCAGCGATCTCACCGAACGGATTGTCCTCGACGTTGACGTCGACGATCGCCGCGGCATTTCTCCCGGCGAGGGTCACGACCTGCCACGGCAAGTTCGTCTGCGCCGATGTCCCGGCGACGATCAGCAGGGCGGCCTCACCGGCGACGCGGCGCACGGTGTCGAGGTGGTAGCGCGGCTCGTCGTAGCTCTCGTCGAACCACAACACGTGGGGGCGTGCCATGGCGCCACACCGCGGACATCGCAGCAGCGCGCGGACCTCGGGCGTCACCTCGGCACCCTTCGCGAGGTCGGGAACCGCAGCGGGCAGCGGCCAGCGGTCGGATCCGCACTCGTTCGCGCAGCGCATCAGGGAGATGTCGCCGTGAATCGGAAACGTGGTCGCATCCGGAGAGCCGGCGCGGCGGTGAAGACCATCGACATTCTGGGTCACGAGGGCGAACCGGTCGGGTAGAGCAGCGGCGAGCCGCGCGAGCGCGAGGTGGGCCGCGTTGGGCGCCGCGCCCCGGCAGACGGCCCGCCGGTAGAGGTACCAGGCCCACACCGACCACGGCATCGCCTCGAACGCTTTGTGGGTGGCGAGCTCCTGCGGGTGGTACTCGCGCGCACCGATCGTCCAGTAGCCCTCCGTGCCGCGAAACGTCGGGATCCCGCTCTCGGCAGAGACCCCGGCGCCGGTCAACGCGACGACCTTGCCCGGTTGTTCGAGTGCACGCCGGCAAATTGCGAGGACGTCGTCCATGTCGCGCAATGCTACAGTTTCGCGATGAGCCGTAGATCCGCCACGGTCGCTGCGATCCTCGCGGCAAGAACCTGCCGCCTCCCGCGGACCTCTCGATCCCGATCAAGGTCAACGGCGCCGTCAAGGGCGCGATCAACGCGGCCACGCTGACGGGCGCCAAGCCGGACTTCGAGGACGCCGAGCGCATGGCCTGGTTGATCACCACACTGATCCCCGATGCAGTGCCCGCGGGCACCACGGTCGAGGCCGTGTCACCGGCGGGCGTCAGCGTGAAGTTCGACCGGCCGTCCGCGGCCGGCATCGAGCCCGTGCTGTTCCTGACCCGACGCGGCGAGGTGATCGTCTCGGCGATCGATCCCAAGGATCCGTTTCCCCGCTATCACGGCCAGGGCGGTCGCCTGCACCGCGCCGGCGACTCGTGGCCGCGCGTCGCGCCGGTCGCTCGCCTCGAGATCACGCGACCCACGCCGTGACTCCGTCACCGGCCGGCTCGATCAGCACGGTCGCACCGGGCGGCGGTGTCGCGGTGAACCCGAGCTGCGTCGTGGACAGCCGCGTGCCGAGCGCGTGCGCGACGTGGCCGAACGTGAACCGCGCATTGATCTCGCACAGGGGATGCAGCAGGCGCTCGCCCTCGGGCCCGCGGTAGACAAACGCATCGACCGAGAACGGGCCGGTATAGGCGGCGTCGCCGAGCGCGCGCGTGACCGCATGTGCGATCTCCACGAAGTACTCCGCCTCCGCCGGCGACAGCCCCGTCGTCGCCAGGTCAATCCCGAGGAACGTCCCGCGCGCATCCGTGATCAGGCCGTGCGGTGCCGCAACGAACGAGCCCTCGGCGAACGCGAATCCAACGATCCCCGCGTCGCAGATTCGCTCGCACCACGGCTCGAACATCAGCGACCCGAACTGCGCGAGCAACCGCTCGAGGCGCGTGCGCTGCTCCGTCGTCGGCGGGCCGTCGCCATGGCAGCGGTCACGACCCGCGGTGGTCCACGGCGCCTTGCACACCCACGGACCCCGCACCTCTGCGAGAGCATCTACCGCCTCGATCACGCATGCACCCGGCAGCGCCACGCCCTCGCTCGTCGCGATCGACAGCGCGAATGCTCGATCGTTGACGGCACGCGCATCCGCGGCCGCCCACGCGAGCTGCGTCGACCGCGGGTTCCCAACGCGCATCACGGGCGGCGCCCACCGCTCGGTCGCCACGAGCCTCCGCGGATCGACCGGCGCCGGGGCGTACACCTCGACGGGCGCGGTGTTCTCGGGCGGCGCCAGCGCTGCCACCAGCGACGCGTACAGGCTGATCCGTTCGCGGATCTTCGGCGGCAGGATCGTGCGCACCCACGTCGCCTCGATGTCGAGGTTGGCGTGGATCACGAACGGCTCCATCGCCAGTCATGATACGCGGCATGTCGCGCGCCGCGCGCCTCGTCGCCGCTCTTGCGCTCACCAGGACTGCCGCTGCGGACCCCAAACCACCGCGCTGGACCAAGCCCCCCGTCGACAAGTGGCAGCGCATCCGCTACGCGCCGGAGATCGGCTCGCCGAAGATACGCTGAGCGGTGATTGCGCCGCGCCGAC
>JAYUYE010000234.1:0-1915 GCA_043752985.1 Myxococcales bacterium | reverse complement strand
ATTGCCATCGGCTGGCTACCGACCGCGGGCGGCGGCGCGGCGGTCGGATGCGGTGTCATGCGCGGCTGACCAGTGGGCGGCGTGGTGACGATTACTGGCAACACCGGTGACGACGTCCGACCAGAGCGCGGCTCGAAGTGCATCGGTTGCGGCGTCGCGTACGCCGGCTGCATTGGCGGATACGACTTCGCGTTCCACTCGCCCGCGTTCGCCTCGGACTCGTCGGGCGGAGACGGCGTGGTCGGCAGATCGAGCATGGTGCGCGCCGAGTGGAGCTGGTTCGGCGACAGCTCCACCGGCGGCGTCTGCGCACGCTGATGCTGGACGTCGCTGTTCTGGGAGTTGGTGTTCGAGATCGTGCTCTCGCGTGGCAGCTGCGGCTGCTGCGTGGCCCGACCGTGCTGGGTGAGCCACGGCTCGGTCAGATCGCCAAACATGTCGCGCATGAAGCGACCGAGCGACATCGTCGACAGCGACATCCGCGCGGCGACCGCGAAGCTCTCGAGCGCTTCGAGCAATGCACCCGCGCTCTGGTAGCGCTGCTGCGGATCCACCGCGAGCGCCTTCATCACGATCCCCTCGAGCGCCTGCGGGTAGCCCTGGATCAACCGGGTCGGCCGCACGACATCGCCCGTGACGATGCGATGCATCGTGTCGAAGTCGGAGTCGGCGCGGAAGCAGCGATGCTGCGTGGTGATCTCGTAGAGGATGATGCCGAGCGAGAACACGTCACTGCGGCGATCGACGTCGCGACCGCGGCACTGCTCGGGTGCCATGTACGCGAACTTGCCCTTGATGATTCCCGACTGCGTCTCGATCGACCGCTGCGTCGCCTTCGCGATACCGAAGTCGAGAAGCTTCACCGAGCCGTCGTAGCCGATCATGATGTTCGACGGCGACACGTCGCGGTGTACGATGCCGAGCGGAACGCCATCCTGGCCGCGGCGCTCGTGCGCGTGGTTGAGACCTGCCGCAGCGCCGGTCACGACGGTGAGTGCGAGCTCGAGCGGAACGCGCGTGCCCTGACTGCCGGCCTTCGCGAGCAGCGCGCGGAGATCCTGGCCATGGACGTACTCCATGGCGAGGTAGTGGATGCCGCCGTCCTCGCCGACCTCGAACACCTGCGCGACGTTCTGGTGGTTGAGCGCTGCCGCCAGGCGCGCCTCGTCCAGAAACATCTGAACGGCGGTGTGATCGTTCTCCCGCTCCGGCGTGATCAACTTCAACACCACGTGGCGCTCGAAGCTTCCGATGCCGGTCGTACGCCCGATATAGATCCGCGCCATGCCGCCGAGCGCGAGCGGCATGAGGATCTCGTACTTCCCGAGTCGCGTGGGTAGCCCCCCAGCCGTGGCTACTACTGGCACGTCGTCGAGCGTTTCATCCGGGGATACCCCTGTCAAGCAAACGCCTGAAACCTACGGCGAATCGAGTGTGTGGTCGCCTACTTGGAGGTCCCGGCGAGCGTCATGTGGGATACACGAAAAGTCGGTGCTGCCGTCGAGCTGCGAAGCTCGAGGTCATCCGCGACGGCATCGATTCGCTTCAAGATCTCGTCGAAGTTCGCAGCGATGGTGACCTCCGAGACCGGGAACGTCAGCTCCCCACCCTCGATCCAGAACCCCTGAGCACCACGGGAGAAATCGCCGGTGATCGGGTTGAAGCCGAAGCCCATGAGCGAGGTCACGTAGAGCCCGCGCTTGGTGTCGCGGATCAGCGCGTCGCGCTTCATGGTCCCGGCCTGCATCACGAGGTTCGAAGTGGTCGGGCCAGGGTTTCCGCCGATGCCCCGCCCTGCCGAGCCCGTGGACTCCCGGCCGAGCTTGCGCGCGGAGTACACGTCGCACAGCACGGGCTGAAGCACACCCTTGTCGACGACGCTGTTTCTCCGCGTCGGCAGCCCGTCACCGTCGAA
>JAYUYE010000233.1:0-1915 GCA_043752985.1 Myxococcales bacterium | reverse complement strand
ATGACCGCGCGCTCGAGAGCGCCGATCCGCTGGGCTTCCGGGTCGACGGCAAGAAGTACGTCGACCAGCTGAAGGCCGCGAACCGCAAGGTCGGTGGTGGCGATGCGTACCGCGCCGGCACTGCAGCGATCGGTGGGATCCCGGTCGAGGTCGGTTTCTTCGTGTTCGAGTTCATGGGTGGATCGATGGGCTCGGTGGTCGGCGAGAAGATCGCCCGCCAGTTCGAGCGCGCCGTCGCTCACCGCCGTCCCGCGATCATGTTCTGCGCGTCGGGCGGTGCCCGCATGCAGGAGGGCGTGCTGTCGCTGATGCAGATGGCGAAGACGTCCGCGGCGCGGTCGAAGCTGCGCGACGCGAAGGTCCCCTACATCGTGGTGCTGCTGCACCCGACCACGGGTGGAGTCGCCGCCTCCGTCGCGATGCTCGGCGACGTCACGATCGCCGAGCCCGATGCGCTGATCGGCTTCGCCGGCCCGCGCGTGATCGAGCAGACGATCCGTCAGCAGCTGCCCGCCGGATTCCAGCGCTCCGAGTTCTTGCTCGAGCACGGCATGGTCGATATGGTCGTGCAGCGCAAGGATATGAAGGCCACGCTCTCGCGCACCTTGCGGTGGTTTGCGAGCGGACGTCAGCCTGACCGCCGCACCGGTACGATCGTCGCCCTGCATCCTCACGGCGACGACACCGAGCTGCCGCAGACCGACTGAGCGCCGTGGCCGCGTCCGCTTACGCCGAACTGCTCGCGCGTCTGTTGCCCGCGCGGCGGTTCGGTATCGTGCTCGGCCTCGAGCGCATGCGCGCACTGCTCGATCGTCTCGGTGCGCCGGACCGCGCGCTCGGCACCGTCGTTCATGTCGGCGGCACGAACGGAAAGGGTTCCACGGTCGCGATGATCGCGGCGCTCGCCCGTGCCGGCGGAGCGCGCGTCGCCACGTACACCTCGCCGCACCTCTCGACGCTGCGCGAACGGATCCTGATCGACGGCGAACTGATCAGCGAGGACGCGATCGTCGCAGCGGCTCGGCGCGTCGCGGCCGCAGGCGGTGACGAGCTGACGTTCTTCGAGCAGGTCACAGCGATCGGCTTCGTGGCGATCGCCGCGGCGCGCGTGGATGTCTCGGTGATCGAGGTCGGCCTCGGCGGCCGGCTCGATGCAACGAATGTCGTCGATGCCCCGATCGCCGTGGTCACCGGCGTCGCGCTCGATCATCAGGCGATCCTTGGTGACACGCTCGCGGCGATCGCCGCCGAGAAGGCCGGCATCTGGAAGCCGGGGCAGCACGCGATCATCGGCGCATCGGGAGAGCCCGCCGCGGTGCCCGTGCTCGTCGATGCCGCGCGCGCTGCGGGTGCGACCGTGCGCCTGATCGACGACGCCGCGATCGCGGCAGTGCCCGAGGTCGGTTTGCGGGGCGCGCATCAGCGCCGCAATGCAGCCGCGGCCCTCTCCGTGATCGAGCAGCTCGCGGCGCGCCGTGTCATCACGCTCGACGCGGTTACCTGCGCGCGTGCACTTGCCGAGGTCCGCCATCCGGGACGGTTCGAGGTGATCGATGGGCCCGTGCAGTTCATTCTCGACGGGGCCCACAACCCGCACGGCGCACTCGCTCTCGCCGACGCACTGCGCGAACGTGGCGTGCAACCCCTCTTGATCATCGCCGTCTCGGCGGACAAGGACATCGCCGCGATCGTAGCCGCTCTCGCGCCGGCGGTCGGCGATGTGATCGCGACGCGCTATCAGCAGGAGCGCGCGCTCGATCCCGAGCTGCTCGCGACCGCGTTCCGCGCGGCAGGACCGGAGCGGATGGTCACGACCGCACCGCACCTCCCGGCCGCCCTCGCACTCGCCGACGTCAGCGGGGAGACCTGCGTGCTGATCGCCGGCTCGCTGTTCGTTGTCGGAGAAGCTCGCACG
>JAYUYE010000232.1:0-1917 GCA_043752985.1 Myxococcales bacterium | reverse complement strand
TGGAAGCGCTCCGCCCGTTGATCGGTGGCGACGGCCGCGCTGGCGACGTCCTGATCGAGCACCTCGTCGACGAGGATCTCGAGATTCGTGTACTCGCCGCGGAGTACCTCGGGATCCTGCACGTCGGTGCGGCCGCGGCCAAGCTCACGGCACTCGCCGGTCCCGGCAACCCGAGCCGCCTGCGCCGCGCCGCGATCGACGCGCTTGGCGAGATTGGCCGCCCCGAGGCGACGAAGATCTTGCTCGACGTTCTTCGCGAAGGGCCGACCGAGCTCCACCGCTCCGCGGCGACCGCGCTGTCGTACCTTGGCGATCCCACCGCGGTTGCGGCGCTCAGCTCGCAGGCCCAGACCGATCGTGGCCCCACGCGGCACGAGGTCGTGCGCGCGCTCGGTGCAACCCTGCGAGGCCGCGCAGACCCTGCGGCTCGCAAGTTGCTTCGCCAGCTCACGCAGGATGCGGGCATCAAGGTCAGCCTCGCTGCGATCGCTGGCCTCGCCGCGGCCGCGGATCCCGAGGACGCTCCGTTCCTCCGCGCGATGGTCGAGAACGCCGCATCCGATCGCCGGCGCGCCGCCGCATGGGCGCTCGGCGAGATGCGCGATGTCGGTTCGATCGACGTGCTCGCCACGGCGATGTCGATCAAAGATGATCGGCTCGTCGGTGATGCTGCGTGGGCACTCGGCGAGATCCTCACGGCCAACTCGCGCGACAAGCGCGCTGCGGCGACCGTCGAGCGCTTGCTCTACGCCGGCAAGCACGGCGGCTGGGCCGGCTCGGTCAACGCGGTCGCAGCACTCTCGCGTCTCTTGTGGTCCGTGCCGCGCGAGGCGCGCACCGAGCTACTCGCGGGCGCGAAGCGCGGCTCGTTGGCGGCGCTGGTGTTCCACAAGTCACGCCTCGTGCGGATCAACGTGGCGCACGCACTCGGCAGCTTGGCCGGTGACGACGATGCGGCGAAGGCGCTCGCGCAGCTGTTGCGCGACGATCCGAGTCCGCAGATGCGGATCGCGGCGGCCCGCAACCTCGCGCGTGTCGGCGGACCGCGCGCAGCGCCGGCGCTCAAGGCCGCGCTCGACAGTGACCTCGATCTTCGAGTCAAGGTAGCGGCGAAGGCAGCGCAGGGACCGACGAGCGCGCCGCCCGCACGTACCGAGTGGCGGATCTTCTACGTCGTCGATCCGAGCGCGGATGATGCGCCGGTGCGTCAGGAACAGTACTTCGTGCACACGGCCGACGGAATCATCTGGGCGAGCTACACCGACGCCCGCGGCGAGCTGACGAGCGAGCACGTCCCGGGTGGAGATGCGATCGTGTGGCCCGCATCGCGCGAAGCGGAATACTGACCGGACGCCGAACCTCGAGCTGACGGCTCAGGCGGCGCGCTTGATGCCGTAATCCTTCGCCGCGAAGTCAGCGAGCTCCGTCTCGAGGACTCGGCGCGCGCGGAACAGCCGGGACATCACCGTGCCGATCGGCACGTGCAGCGCATCTGCGATGTCCTTGTACTTCTCGCCCTTGAGATCGGCGCGCTCTACGACGTCGCGATACTCGGGGCCGAGGCGATCGAGGGCACCCTTGACCTCATCGCACAGCTCGTCCTCGACCATTGCCTCATCGAGTTCATCGGTGCGATCCTGGTCACGACCGTAGAGGGCGATCAGCGCATCACCGGGGCGCTCTACCGCGAACCGCTGATGGCGGCGACGCTTGCGATAGCCGTTGATGAACGCGTTGGTCAGGATGCGGAACAGCCACGCGCGCAGGTTCGAGCCCGACTGGAAGCTCTCCCACGCGGTCATCGCGCGGAGTAGCGTCTCCTGCACGAGGTCCTTTGCCATGTCGGGATCGCGCGCGATTCGCATCGCGACGCCGTAGAGCTCGGTCTGGTGCGGGATGCACGCCACCTCGAACGCC
>JAYUYE010000231.1:0-1919 GCA_043752985.1 Myxococcales bacterium | reverse complement strand
ACGGTCGTCGTCACCGCACTCGTCGACGTCCGGATCTCGAGCTTCGCCGGTGCGGTCAGCGTGTCCTGCCACGGATAGCCTGGCTTGCCGCCCGAGCGCAGCACGAGGCGGATCGGCTTCCCCGGCGCGACGCGGATCGTGAAGTCCTCGGCCCTGCCGCGGATCGTGCGGCCGCCGTCGATCAAGAAGCCGTTGTCGCCGGTCTCCTTGTGCACGAACGACCACTTCGCCGTCGGGTCGGCGTACGCGCGGCGCCCGAGCTGTCCGCGCCAGCCGTGTGCACGCTCGTTCGCGAGGTCCGCGATGTCGAGCCGGTCCGCGAGGTGCCAGCCGGCGACCGCGTGCAGCGGGCGCTCGGCCGTGTTCGCGTGGTCCCAGGTCGCGGTGATCAGCTGCATGTCGGAGTCACCGACGAGCCGGCGCTTCGAGAACGGCGGGGGCAGCGGCGTGGTCTTGATGACATCCCCGTAGAACTCGGACTGACCCATCCACGCCGGGTAGTACGCGAAGTGCGTGGGCCGCTTCTCGAGCGGCAGAGTCTCGAGAAACTCGAACCGCGCGCCGGGCCCGTGGTTCGCGATCCCGGCCTGGTAGTTGGTGACGAGACCGAGCATGTCGTAGACGCGGGTGTTGCCGTAGTAGGCGATGGCGCCGGCGTCGTGAAACATGATCGACGCGTCCGGCAGCTTCATCTCGATGTAGCGGCCGAGCGTGACGACCTGACGGTTGAGATCCGTCGCATTCTGCGCATAGAGATCGATGTCCGCGCGCATGCCGGGCAGCGCGGCGCGCCACAGCAGTGCGGTGAAGGTCGCAGCGGCGGCGCCACCGAGCGCGAGCCCCAACCGCGGTTGCAGCCACGCTGGCACCCCGAACGTGACCGAGCACGCGGCGGTGATCGCGAACAGCGGGAACGCCGGCGCGATGTAGCGATAGTTGTGAAAGCTCCACGCACCTGACGATGCGATCACCGCGAAGATCAGCACGACCGGCGAGGTCACGAGCAGCACACCGACGAGCCAGCGCTTGTGCTGGTTTGCCCACCACAGCACGCGCACCGCACCGACGAGCCACATCACCGTGAGCAAGCGCGGCCACACGAGCGGGCTCGTGCCGTCCCAGAACAGGCCCTTGACCATCTTGCCGGTCTGCGTGGTGATCGCGTCCCACCAGTACGTGGTGTCGAAGCCCGGCAGATAGAAATGACTCTTCGCGACGCCGGTGTTTGGAAACCAGTTGCCTGCGAGCAGCTTGTTCGCGGTCACCCACAGCACTGGCGCGATCAGGGGCGTCAGCCACCACGCAGCGGCGCGCCAGTCGCGCGTGCGCAACCGCGACAGCACGGCGACGCCGATGATGCCGACGACGATCATCGTGGCCTCCGGACGAGACAGCGAGGTCGCGGCGAGGCACGCGGCGAGCAGGCGAGGCGGGGCACCCCCGGGGGGACAGCGCACGAGCAGGATCAGCGTGCCGACGAGCAGCGCGCTCGCGAACGCGACCTCCATGCCCGACAGCGCGCACCACGCGAAGGGAGCGATCGCGATCGTGATCGCGGCAGCGAGCCCCCCGGCGATCGCGCCACCGTGACCGCCGCCGATCTCGCGGACGAGGCGATAGCAGCCGACGCAGGTCGCGGCGTAGAGCGCGGCGCACAGCGCGTACGAGACCCAGACCAGCGCGTGGCCGCGCGCGCCGAGCGTCCAGAACGGGGCGAGCACCATTGGCCACAGCACGCTCGTCGAGCCGGCCGAGTAGCCACCGCCCGGGAAGTACGTGAACGGCTGAGCGCGACCGAACTGCTTCGCGTAGGTCAGGTAGATATATGCGTCATCGAGCGGAAACCCGAACGACGGCGTTCGGCGCAGCACCGCATACGCGAACGTCCAGGCGAGGGCGCCCGCGACGAGCGTGATCGC
>JAYUYE010000230.1:0-1920 GCA_043752985.1 Myxococcales bacterium | reverse complement strand
AGACCGCTGTGGTGGCCGTCAGGTCACGAGCAATTTCGGTGCGTTGATGTTGGCGCGCAGCGTGCTCGAGACGACCGCTTGAAGCATCTGCTGGCCATTGCTCTCGCCGCCGTGGCGTTCCAGACGACCACCTCGTCCGCGAAGACGATCGGTGATGACGTGGTGAAGAACGCCCGCTCGGGCGATGTTGCCTCGCAGTACGTGCTCCGCGCCGATGGTGGCCTGTTCCGGCAGATTGGCAAGAATCTCTGTCAGGTGACCTCGGACGTCGATGACTTCAAGGTCGCGCAGCATCCCGACGATCCCACCGCGATCTACGTCGTCAAGAGAGGCGGTTTGTTCGCGCTCACGGTCGGCGGTGAAGCCGAGCGCGGGGCCGAGTGTCCCAAGGCGCAGCTCGATTCGCTGATCTCCACGCTCGACCGCACCGGCGGCAAATGGGCGTACCGGGTGGTCGACCGCAAGGACACGCCGATCTCCTTGGTGGCGCAAGATGCATCGGGGCGCGTGACCGCCTGGGACGAGCAAGGGGTCGCGGTTTATGTCGAGGGCGCGGTCGCGTTCAAGCTCAACGAGTGCTTCGGCAGCAAGAAGAGCTTCAGCTCGTACGTCGCGTTCGTTCTCGACGGTGAAGGCCATGTTTCCAAGCTAGGTGGCAAAGATCCGCGCAAGTCGAAGGCCGACCCGGCGCGCTACAAGTCAATGGACGCCTTCCTCGCCAAGAACCGCGTCTGCAAGTGATTTCCATGTAGGCCTCGTAGACCGGGTCACGATCGTCTAGCTGTCAGGTCGACCTCGCCTCTACAATCGCAGGGCGAGTGGTGATGGCTTCCACGGAGCACAAGACAAAGGCACTCGTGGTCGCCACGAAGTGCACGAACGTCGAACAGTTCGTCACGACGTTTCATCGCTTCTGCGATGACTCGACGTTCTTCGTGTCGACGTTGGCGGAGCGCCCGGTCGGGCTCGAGACCGCATTCTCGATCCAGCTCGAGGACAAGACCCCCGTGCTGCGTGGCCTGTGCGAGGTCATCGAAGCGTGGACGACGCCGCTCAATCGGTTCGGTCGTCCGGGTGTTCGCCTCGCCGTGCGGAGGCTGACGAACGAGAGCATGGTGGTGTTCAAGATGCTGCAGGACGCGCGGATCGCCGCGGAGTCCGCGCCGCCGCCTGCGCTCGCACGAACGGCGACCGGCCGAGTCGGGACCGAGGGTTCAAAGCCGGTCGGAGCGGCGATCGCGCGGCTGCCGCTCGGGCGGATCTCGCAGGCGACGCCGCCGCCGACCCCACGCCACGACCCGCGCGTCAGCGAGGCACCGTCGCTGCCCGTGTACGACGACGCATCGGGTCCAGTCGTGTCGCCGCCGCTGGCGTTCACGCCGACGGTGATGCCGGTGCCGCCGCCGCCGGTGCCGCCGCCGTCCATCGTCGAGCCCGAGATCTCGACGCCCGAGCTGATCGCCGACGCCGACGACCTGACAAACCCGATCGCAGTCGAATCGCGCACGCCGGGTTCGAGCTTCGTGCTCCCCGCGAATCCGCTGTCGAACCTGACCGATCAGTCGCTCGGCGGGTTCGTCGACTGCGCACTCTACGAGGAGACCGGTAACTTCTTCCGCTCACCGGACTACGAGGACTCGCTCGTCGATCTCGACGACTCCGTCGCGGAGCCACCGCGGGCGCTGGCTCCGGTCAATGCGATCCGCCAGGGGCCGTCGACCGCTCCACCGATGCTGTCGCCGATGGCGTTCGCGCCCAAGGCGCCGCCCGACCATCAGTTCGCGCCCGAAGCAACGCCGCTTCCGATGCCGCATCGTTCGTCGCCGCGACCGTACTCCGAGCCGCTGGTCGCGCCGGGCGCGGTGGCGTACACGCCGGCACCATCGGGTGCGGCGAGCGCTCCGGTCGACCGTGCGGGGG
>JAYUYE010000229.1:0-1920 GCA_043752985.1 Myxococcales bacterium | reverse complement strand
CGCACCTCGCCGAGCAGCCGTTCCGCGATGGTGTGGTCGTCGGCCACCGTACGCTGTCGACGCTCGAGCAGATGCCGCGCCACCTCGTCGATGCGGTGCTCGCTGCCGAGGACGTTCGATTCTTCTCGCATCCCGGCTACGACATGCAGGCGATCGTCCGCGCCGCGTGGATCCAATATCAAGGCGGCGCACGCCAGGGCGCGTCGACGATCACGCAGCAGCTCGCACGCAATCTGTTGCCGATCGAGATCGGGACGGAGCTCTCCTTCCGTCGCAAGACACGCGAGGTGCTGCTCGCCCGGATGATCGAGCGGCGGTGGAGCAAGCGCGAGATCCTCTCGACGTATCTCGACTTCGTGTTCCTCGGTCAGGGCGCGTACGGCATGGTCGCCGGGGCGCGCGCGTTCTTCGATCGCGATGTCGGCGAGCTCGATCTGCCGCAGGCCGCGCTGCTCGCCGGGTTGATCCAGTCGCCGTCGCGGCTCGATCCGTACAAGCACCCGCAGGCGGCGAAGAATCGTCGCGACGAGATTCTCGCGCGCATGTTCCGCGCGAACCTGATCGATGCAGCGACCCAGACCAGAGCGATGGCGGCGCCGATCGTGTTGCAGCGCCCGAGCCCGAGCTACGGGACGCTGGTTCCCTGGTACACGGAGCAGGTTCGCGCGTTCATCGCGAGTGCGCTTCCCGAGGACAGCCAGCGCGGTGGCCTCGTGGTCGAGACCGCGGCGCTACCGGCGCTCGGACGTCAGCTCCAGGATGCGGCGGTCGAGCACGCGGATCGCTGGGGCAAGGCGCAGGTCGCGTTGGTGCTGTGGGATCACCGCACCGGCTACATCGAGGCGCTCGTCGGTGGTCGCGCGTGGGGACCGGACCGATTCGACCGGATGCTGTTGAGCTGCCGGCAGCCCGGGTCGGCGTGGAAGCCGCTCGTCTACGGTGCGGCACTCGCGTCCGGTGCGATCACGCCGGGCACCGCGCTGCGCGATGCGCCGATCGCCGAGTACGACGAGGTCAACAACGTCCACTGGAAGCCGAAATCCGGCAACCGGTTCCGCGGCGTCGTCCTCGCGCAGGACGCGATCGCAGCGTCGCTCAACGCGCCCGCGATCGATGTGTTCGACCGCACCGGGGCCGACTCGGTGATCCGGCTCGCGCGGCGGCTCGGCATCACGAGTGACCTCGCCGACGTTCGACCGATGGCGCTCGGTGCGTCGTGCGTCAAGCCGCTCGAGCTCGCGCGCGTGTTCGCGATCATCGCGCGCCGCGGCTGGTCGATCGCGCCGCGGTTCGCGGTCCGGATCCGGCGGGGCGATGAGGTGCTGTTCGATGGCGCGGTTCCCGAGGATCCGTGGCTCGATCCGGCCCGCCGGTTCGACCGATTCGCCGCCACGGCTGGCACCGAACCTGACCAGCGGATCAGCGCCGACGGCGGCCAGCTGCTCGACGAGACGACCGCGTTTCAGCTCCAGGACATGCTCGCTGCCGTGGTCGCGCGCGGAACCGCGACCGCCGCGCGCTCGCTTGGCCGGCCCGCGGCGGGCAAGACCGGCACCACGAATGACAACACCGATGCGTGGTTCGTCGGGTTCACCGGGCGAATGACGGCGGCGGTCTGGCTCGGGTTTGACGACCCGGCGCACAAGCTCGGCCGCGAAGGCGATGGCCGACGCGCGGCGCTGCCACTGTGGATCAAGGCGATCCGGAGCGCCGAGGGGGCCCGGCCGGAGCTGGCCATCCCGGGTCCGCCACCCCCGGGAATGGAGCGCGTGACCATCGATCGTGAGACCGGGCTGGTCGCGGCCCCCGGTGGCGGTGGCCTCGCCGTCTGGTTTCGAGCTGGCACGGCTCCCACGGAGGTCTCGGGGCGGCCCGGAACCTCACCGACGGAGTTCGGGCACAGCACGCGCGAGTTCTAGG
>JAYUYE010000228.1:0-1921 GCA_043752985.1 Myxococcales bacterium | reverse complement strand
CGCTCGATCACATCGTGTGATCAGTCGTCGCGGTCGCGCCTGCGATCGGCGTCCTCGTCCGGAAAGCTCTCGAGCTGGGTGCGCAGCGCCTCGGTCTCCGTGGTCGCGCCATACTTGCGCTCCCATTCCCCTAGCTTCTCGCGGGCCTCGCCAATGTCGCCACGCTGAAGCGTCTCGAGCAGCTTTCGCCAGTCCTTCGCAGCTTTGGCGTCGCGCATCGGCGGGGTCTCGACGCGGATCGGTCCGGGCCGCTCGGCCTCTCGCGGAGGCGCCGCGATCGGGCCCGCGGAAGGCATGATCCCCGACCGTGAATCGCCCGGTCCGCTGCACTTCGCGGCGAGCACCGCCACGAGGACGAGAGCGCCCGCTCCGATTGCCCACGGCTGCCAGCGCGCGGGCGGATGCGGCGGAATCCCGATGATCGATGCGCCGGGCAGCGACGACTCGCCGAGCACCGGCGACGCCGCGCGCAGCATCGAGGCCGCCGGCTGCGGAGTCGTTGGTAGCGATCCTGGGATCGGGGTCGCGCCGGGAACCGAAGATGCTCCCGCGAGTGCATCGGCGAGGTCGCTCGCTGTCGGTCGATCGGCAGCGTCGACGGCGACCGCGCGATCGATGATCGCCGCGATCTCCTCGGGGAGTCCGGGTGCGAATCCGGACAGCGGCGGCACCGGTGCGAGCAGCCCGCCGGTCGTGGCTTCGAGGCGCGGCCAGGTTCCCGCCGCCGCTTGATAGAGCGACGCACCGAGCCCGAACACGTCGCCTTCCGCGTCGCACTGGCCGCGGACCAGCGCTTCCGGCGGCGCGTACGCCGGCGAGCCAACGAACTGCCCGGTCATCGTCAGCGACGAGTCCGGAACGTGCGCGACGCCAAAGTCGGCGAGCTTCCAGGTGCCCGGTCCTGCGGCCAGGATGTTCGCCGGCTTGACGTCGCGATGGACGATCTTCTGCGCGTGTGCGGCGGCGAGGGCGCGACCGATCTGGATCCCGAGGGCGCGCAGCTCGTTGACCGGCAACGGTCCAGTCGCGAGCCGCTCCTTGAGCGAGGGGCCAGCGACGCGCTCCATCACGAGGTAGGGCGGATCGGCGGCGAGGTCGAGATCGAAGACCTGGACGACGCCGGGATGCGAGAGCGCGGCGATCGCGCGCGCCTCCTGACGGAATCGATCGTCGAGCATCCGCGCGGCGAGTCCGTTGCGCTGGCCGCGCAGGATCTTGACCGCCACTTCACGGCCGAGAACGTCGTCGGTCGCGGCGAACACTTCGCCCATCGCACCGGCGCCGAGCGTCGACGTCACGCGGTAGCGCCCGAACGTGCGATCCTCGGACACGGTGTGAGGGTAGCAGGTCGTGACACGAGGCTGGCGCAGGCAACCACTCTCGGGTAGGGTCCGGCCAGGTCGCATCAGCACGAAATATCGACGGGGGAGCTTCCTGACCTGGAGGCTGAGAGGTGCGGAGAGCACGACCCCAAAACCTGATCGGGGTAATGCCCGCGTAGGGAGGATCGAATGAGCACCAACGGCACGAACGGCAACGATAACAAAAACGATAACGACAACCGTACCGGCAAGCGTTTGCTTACCCAGCTGGGCGAGGATCCGGTCGCCAACCTCCCCGCGATGTCGGGATTCCCGGCCTCCGAGAAGGTCTACGTCGAGGCCGATGGCCTCCAGGTACCGGTCCGCCGGATTCACCTGCAGGGAGGCGAGCCCGCGTTCGACGTCTACGACACCTCGGGGCCGCAGGGCATCGATCCGCACATGGGTCTGCCAAAGCTGCGCAAGCCGTGGATCGACGCGCGCATGCGCGACGGTGACAGTGGCAACCGCTCGCAGATGCACTACGCACGGCGCGGCCTGATCACGCAGGAGATGAAGTTTGTCGCGCTGCGCGAGAACGTCACGCCCGAGTTTGTCCG
>JAYUYE010000227.1:0-5055 GCA_043752985.1 Myxococcales bacterium | reverse complement strand
TCGGTGACCTGGGTCGTCCCGTTGGCGCTCGGGGGCCTCGCCGTCCTGCTGATGGTGGTGTTCACGATGCTGTCTGCCCGCAAGCGCCATCACGCGATGGTCGCTCCGGCCGTGACGGTCGGACCTCGCATCCTGGTCCACGACATCAACGACGATCGCTGCACCGGCTGCGATGCGTGCGTTGCGGTGTGCCCGACCAACGTCCTCGACCTGGTCGCCAACAAGAGTCGGGTGCTCCGGTTCGAGGACTGCATCCAGTGCGAGGCGTGCATGTTCGCGTGCCCGACCGAGGCACTCGTGATGTTTCCCGAGGGCGCCACGCCGCCGCCGCTCAAGATCCCCGAGATCGACGAGAACTTCCAGACCGCGATCCCGGGCCAGTACCTGATCGGCGAGGTCGCCGGCAAGCCGCTGGTCAAGAACGCCGCGAACCTCGGCCGCGCGGTGGTCGAGCACATGCTCGCGACCGGGTTGCGCGGTGGCGCGCTCGGCCGTGGTGAGATGGCGGTCGATGTCGCGATCGTCGGCTCGGGTCCTGGCGGACTGTCGGCGGCGCTGAGCTGCGTGCAGAAGGGCCTGTCCTACGTCGTGCTCGAGAAAGAGCAGCTGATCGCGTCGACGATCGCGCGCTATCCCAAGGGCAAGCTCGTGATGGCAGAGCCATACGACACGCTCAACTTGTCGCTGTTGCCCGTGTTCGATTCGGCGAAGGAGCAGCTGATTCCGATCTGGAAGGAGCTGATGGATCGCGTCGGTCTCAAGGTCCGCCGGGGCGAGTCAGTCGAGAAGGTCGAGCGCGGCGGCGACGGCGCATTCGACATCCGCACCACGGTCGGCGCGTATCGCGCGCAGCGCGTCGTGCTGTCGATCGGCACCCGCGGCAAGCCGCGTACGCTGCAGGTCCCCGGCGAGAACCTGCCAAAGATCTTCAGCCTCCTCGAGGATCCGGACGAGTGGCGGGGCCGGACCGTGCTCATCGTCGGGGGTGGAGATAGCGCCGTCGAAGCTGCGCTCGCACTCGCGGACGCCGGCGCAAAGGTCATGCTCTCGTACCGCGGCAAGGGCTTCAATCGTGCCGCGCCGAAGAACAAGCAGACGATCGAAGCGTACGCCGCGGAAGGCCGCGTCAAGGCGAAGCTCGGCTCGCAGGTGCTCGGGTTCGACGCCGAGTCGGTCACGCTCGCGCTCGCCGATGGATCGCAGAAGCGATACACGAACGATGCCGCGTTCGTGCTGATCGGCGCAGATCCGCCGGTGCAGTGGCTCGAGAAGATGGGCATCCGGTTCGTCGAGCGTCCACATCAGCACCAGATGGGCAAGAGCGACGACATCGTGCGTCGCCTCGTCGCCCTCGCTCGCGAGTGTCCCGAGGATGCGGCGCGCGCGGCCGCGCAGATCCTGGGCGGCAGCACGGGCATCGAGCCGGCGGACGCGGTCTCGCTGCCGATGCCGATGGGCGAGCTGCCGGTGTCGGGGCCGCGCAAGTGGCTGCGGTCGGCAACCAGCATCTTCTCGACCAAGTCGCACACCAATCCGGGCGTGCAGAGCCCGCTGACGAACGTCAGCGATCAGAAGACCGGTGGCGGTGCGGGCGGTTCCACGCGCGGCAAGAAGTTCGATGTCCCGGTGCCACTGTCGGAGTTCGCGAAGCGCGGCAAGCCGGGCGCGACGGGTGCAGTGGCCAACGAAGCCTCGTCGTCCTCGTCGCGCGGTCACACGAACCACACGGGACACGGTCGCCGCGATCAGCTGTCCGCCGGCGAGCGCACTCGTATTCTGCGCATGCTCCGCGATGAAGGCGGCCGTCTCGCCGACGAGGATTCGCAGGTCTACATCGGCGCAGCGCCGGGCCGGAAGGACTACGACTTCGACTTCGACGAGGGCGGCCTCGCGCCGGCACCGACTGCCGTTCCGTCGTCACGCCCCGATGTTCCGGCGAAGCCCGCCGTCGTCGTCGGTCTCGCGCAGGCGCAGGCTGGGAAGAACGCGCGCAGCAAGCGATCGACCGCCGCCGCGTCACCATCGCAGGCTCGTCGTGCGCAGACCGTTCCACCTCCACTGCCGGGCATCCAGCAGCCGCCGCGCTCGCGCAACGAATCGCGTCCGCCGCCAGGCCCGCCGCCAGGCCCGCCGCCTCGTCGCACTGTGCCGCAGCCGTTCGGCGAGGAGCCCACGCGTCAGGTCGATGACGAGCTGCTGAACGCGCTGCGTGCAAGCGAGCAACAGCAACAGCCGCGTCGCCAGCAGGCGCCGACGCACCTGGCGTCCAAGGTCGTCGCGCCGCCACCGGGCAAGGCGCCGCTGAAGCTACCGCCGAGCAAGGCGCCGCCGCCGAACATTCAGTTCGAAGAGCCGACGCGGATGGCGAACATCGATGCGCACCTGATGAACAAGCGTTCGTTCGATGACGCGAACGCCGAAGGCGATCGGCTCGACAAGTTCCTCGCGCACGCACCCGCGACCGATCCGAGCCGCGCGCCGGTGCACCTCGACGAGCACGACGAGGCCACCCGCATGGGCAACATCGACGGCATCGCCGGCATCGAGCGGAGTCGCAACAACGTCCCGCAGGACGAGCGCACGCGCGCCGTCAACATTCGCAACGACAAGAGCATCAGCGACATCGACTGGGACCTGGACTGACGCACGACCCGAACAAGCCTCGCAGTCGCGGCCTCGCAGACACCGTTCCTGCGACGGAGCCGCCGCTCGACATTCATGATCAACCGATGCGCAGCTCGCGCGCGTCGTTGCCACCAGTCACGACTCAACGCTACCGGCACGGACCCGAGCTCGGCCGTGGCGGGATGGGTCGCGTGGTCGAGGCGTTCGACACCCAGCTCGGGCGCACAGTTGCGCTGAAGGAAGTACTGCCGAAGGGCGAGGGCGTTGCGCGCCGGTTCATCCGCGAGGTCGAGATCACGGCACGCCTCGAGCACGCGTCGATCGTCCCGCTCTACGACTCCGGCACGTCGGCGGACGGCCGCCCGTTCTACGTGATGCGACGGGTCAGTGGGCGCCCTCTCGACGAGCAGATCGGTCGCATGAGAGGTCTCGGCGAGCGCCTGACCCTGCTACCCGCAATGCTCGCCGCGATCGATGCGGTCGCGTACGCGCACAAGCGCGGCATCATCCATCGCGACATCAAGCCCGCGAACATCCTCGTCGGCGAGCTCGGCGAGACCGTCGTGATCGACTGGGGCCTCGCAAAGGTGATCGGCGAGGACGACGACGACGTCGACGACGCGTCGTCCGCGCTACCTGCAGACAGCCTGCAGACGCAGATCGGCTCGGTGTTCGGGACGCCCGGGTTCATGGCGCCGGAGCAAGCGCGTGGAGAGCCGCTCGGCGCACGCAGCGATGTCTATGCGCTCGGCGCGACGCTGTATCATCTCCTGTCCGGATCGCCGCCGCATGCCGGCGACAGTGCGACGGCCGTCCTCGGCCGCACGCTCAAGCACGATGTCATCCCTCTCGCCAAGTCCACGCCGGGCGCGCCGCCCGAGCTCGTCGCGATCGTCGACAAGGCGCTCGCGTTCGAGGCCGACGCCCGCTACCCGAACGCGGGCGCGCTCGGCGAGGATGTCCGGCGATTTCTCGCAGGCCAGCTCGTCGCGGCGCACCGGTACACGCCCCGTCAGCGGGTCGCGCGGTTCGCGAAGCGCCATCGCGCCGCGCTCGCGATCGCTGCACTCGCAACCACGGCGCTCGCCGCGCTCGCATGGTTCAGCGTCCACCGGATCGTCCAGGAGCGCGATGCAGCGACCGAGGCACGCCACCAGGCTCTCGCCGAGAAGCGAGCTGCCGAGGTCGCGGCCGTCTCGCTCGCCGATCGCAACGACGCCTTGCTGCTGACTCAAGCGCGCTCGTTGCTCGACTCCAATCCGACCGAGTCGCTCGCGGTGCTCAAGCAGCTGCGCGCGAACTCGTCGCGGCTGCCCGAGGCGCGCGCGATCGGGCAGGCCGCCGTGACCCGTGGCGTGTGGACGTCAATCCAGAGCACGGATGTGCTGACGACGTTCGCGCAGCTGTCGCTCGACGGCAAGCTGCTCGTGCAGGTGACGCGGGACATGATCGTTCGCGTCTGGGATCTCGATCGCAAGCGGCTCGTCATCGCGCGGCCGTATCCGACGTTCGTGGACGTCTCGTGGATCACGGAGGACCGGCTGGTGGTCTACGGCAAGGCCATGGACCCCGAGATCCTCGACCCCGCGGCCAACAACGCGACCCGACTCGGGATCGGGCCGGTGAAGGATGTCGAGATCAGCGAGACCGGTGATCGGATGATCGTTGCCGACGCGCAGGGCGTGGCGTGGTTCGACGTTGCAGCGGGAACCAGCAGCCCGCTCTGGAAGGGCACCGTGGAGCGGATGGCGATCTCGCCTGACGGACAGTGGGCCGTCGTGGCCGACGACAAGACCGCGATCGCATTCGATCGCGAAGGCAAGGAGCTGGTGCGCGTCGCCGGCACGATCCAGCGTGTTCAGGCCTCGCGGTTTCGCACGTTCGCGGTGGTGACCACCACGAAGGTCACCGAGTGCACGCTCGATCCGAAGCCGGTGTGCAACGATCTCGCGTTCCCGGTCACACCGCGACCATTGATCCTCGATCTCCGATATCGCGCCCGTGAGCTCTTCTTGTACTCCGGGAGTGCCGACGTGTTCGGGTGGAACGGGTACTCGATGCAGATCCGCGCGCACATCGATCAGTACAGCCCTCGACTCGCCGA
This sequence comes from Myxococcales bacterium, assembly GCA_043752985.1. Classification (GTDB taxonomy): domain Bacteria; phylum Myxococcota_A; class Polyangia; order Haliangiales; family Haliangiaceae; genus JABFXX01. Next base: position 326 of record JAYUYE010000227.1, on the reverse strand, counting down.
GGTCAGTGGCGAAGTGCTGCTCGTGCCGACGCACACGGGACGGCTTCACCTGATCGGTCCAGACCTGTTGACGTCGGTCGCGTTGCCGGTGCCGGTGACGCATGCACGGGTCGCTGCGCGCGCCTCACAATCGCGGATCGCAGTCATCGGCGATGGCCAGATTCTCGTGCTCGACCTCGCTCACATGCTCCCTCGCGTGGTCTCTGGCACCGCAGGTGCGCGCGCGCTGTTCCTCGACGACGACACGATCGTGGCGTGGAACACCAACGGCCCGCTGACGTGGGATCGGATCAACCTCGCTTCCGGGTACCGCGACTCGCTGTCGG
>JAYUYE010000226.1:0-1924 GCA_043752985.1 Myxococcales bacterium | reverse complement strand
AGGCGTTTGGCTACTTCCGCCCGACCGACGGTGTGTCGTTCGACCGCGCCCGCCAGCTTCACGAAGTCAAGCAGCGCACGATCGGCCTCGCGAACGCGGGCTACCACCCGCCAGCTCCCCGGGCATACAAGTTGCCGGGTGAGTCCGGCATCGCCACGATCAAGATGATGGTGAACACGCTGGTCGCCGGTAAGTACGCGAGCGAGCACGACGCGAAGATCGCGATGAAGCTCGCGAACGTCTTGTGCGGCGGCAACTCCGGCTCCACGCACGCGGTCACCGAGGACGAGATGCTCGAGCTCGAGCGCGAGGCGTTCATCAGCCTCTGCGGCGAGCCGCTCTCGCAGGCCCGCATGCAGTACATGCTCCAGAACAACAAGCCCCTGAGGAACTGACCATGACCATGGAAATCGTCATTGCTGATGCTGTTCGGTCCGCGGTCGGTCGCGGTCACAAGGGCTCGCTGTCGACCAAGCGGCCCGACGAGCTCGCTGCCGACGTGATTCGCGGCCTGCTCTCTCGGGTCCCGCAAGCCGCCGGAAAGATCGACGACGTCATCCTCGGCTGCGCGATGCCCGAGGGCGAGCAAGGCCTCAACGTCGCGCGCCTGATCGCGCTGCTCGCGGACCTCGGCCAGGATGTCCCCGCGCAGACCATCAACCGGTTCTGTTCGTCGGGCCTCCAGGCGATCGCAACCGCGGCCGGCTCGATCGCCGTCGGTACGAACGATGTCGTGATCGCCGGTGGTGTCGAGTCGATGACCTACGTCCCGATGACCGGCTTCCACCTCTCGGCGTCACCCGAGCTGATGGACAAGCTGCCCGGCGCGAACACGCCGATGGGCATCACCGCCGAGAATGTCGCGAACCGGTTCAAGATCAGCCGCCAGCAGCAGGATGAGTTCGCGTTCCGGAGCCAGCAGAAGGCGAAGACCGCACTCGAGAAGGGCGTGTTCAAGGACGAGATCGTCGCGGTACGCGCGATCGCGTTCGGTAAGGACGGCGAGCGCATCTACAAGGACTTTGTCGTCGACGAGCTGCCGCGCCCCGAGACCACGCTCGAGGGTCTCGCGAAGCTTCCGCCCGTGTTTGCGGCGGGTGGCAGCGTCACGGCCGGCAATGCCTCGCCGATCTCCGACGGTGCAGCGATGACATTGGTGATGTCGCGCGCGAAAGCAGACGAGCTCGGCGTCAAGCCGCTCGGCATCTTCCGCAGCTTCGTCACCGTCGGTGTCGATCCGGAGATCATGGGCATTGGCCCGCTGCCTGCGGTGCAGAAGCTGCTGGCGAAGAACAATCTCAAGGTCTCGGACATCGATCTGTTCGAGCTCAACGAGGCATTCGCGAGCCAGTCCGTGTACTGCCAGAAGGAGCTCGGGATTCCCGACGACAAGATCAACGTCAACGGTGGCGCGATCGCACTCGGGCATCCGCTGGGCTGCACCGGCGCCAAGCTCACGGCGACGGCTCTCTACGAGCTCAAGCGCCGCGGCGGGAAGTACGCCGTGGTCACGATGTGCATCGGTGGCGGTCAGGGCGCGGCGGGTCTCTTCGAGCTCGCGAAGTAGGCGTGTTCGAAGCGGCGGCAAGGCCGACGAGCCCCTGCGGTCGGGGCCACTGGTCCTGGCGGGCCTCGCGCTCGCGACCGCATCGATGTGGCGGCGGCGGGAATCATCTTGCCCCTGATCCCGGTTTCCCCCGGCTCGCGCCCGCCCTGATCGGTGGCGTGACCATTGCGCGATCGGGTTCGTTCACTGCGTTCGGTGGGTTGATCCTGATCCGTGATCGGAGTCCGGCTGCTGCTTTCGCATCTGTGATGGTAGGCTCGGTGCGTGCGTACTCTCGCGTTTGTCAGTCTGATTGCTCTCGCCAGCTGCGGTTCGAAGAAGGAGCCGGCGAAGACGACCGATACCGGGTCGGGCTCT
>JAYUYE010000225.1:0-1924 GCA_043752985.1 Myxococcales bacterium | reverse complement strand
ACCACCGAAGCCGACCCGGCCGCACCCGACCAGGCAGATCAACCACGCGCAGTACCGCACACTTCATCATACTCCGTGGCACGCTACGACCGCGTGCGCTTGCTCGTCCTCTTGCTCGCGGTGACCACAGCCTGCCGAAAGCCGGCGCCGGTGCAGCCGCTGCCGCCGATGTCCCACACGGCGTACGCCTACTACCTCGACGCCAAGCTCGCGGGACACCGCTCCGAGTGGGATGTGGCGGCGACCTCGCTCGCGGCAGCGGCGCTGGCCGCACCCGATCAGCCGATGGTCGTCGTCGAACTGGCGCGGGCACTCGCCAAGGCGAAGCGGGAGCCCGCGGCGCGCGAGGCGCTCGCGATCGCGCGCAAGAAGTGGCCCGATCACCCCGAGGTCTGGCTCGTCTCGGGCGATCTGCTGGGCCCCAAGGAGGCGATCGGTGCGTATCGCCGCGCGGTCGAGCTCGACCCCGACGACGAGCGCGGCTACCTCGGCCTCGCGAAGCTCGAGTCACCGGGCGATGCCGAGGCAACGCTGCGTCAGCTCGTCGCTCGGATTCCCACGTCCGTCGAGGGTCACTTCCGGCTCGCGAAGCGATTCGTCGTGCGCAACGAGCTCGCGAACGCGACGCGCGAGCTGCGAGCCGTGCTCGAACGCGACCCCGATCACATCGATGCGCGTATCGATCTCGCGCGCGTGCTGCGGCGCAGTGGCCAGCTCACGCAGGCGATCGAGCAGACGCGCAGCGCCTTCGATCGCAGCGGCCAGGCGCTCGACATCGCAGAGGAGCTGTTCTGGCTGCTGTGCGAGGCCGATGACCGCACCGCTGCGATCGATCTGCTGACGCTGCTCGACGATGACCGCAGCGACGTCGAGGCACTCGCTGCCGTCGCGCGGCTCCACCGTGGTCTCGGGCTGCTCGCCCAGGCGCGTGCGATCGTGGCGCGGATCGCGCCGGTCGATGCCGAGGCCGCGAAGCTGCTCGACGCCGAGCTCGACACGCCGACGGATCCCGCGGGCGCTGCGGTCAAGCTGCTCGCGGTCTCCGCGGACTCGGCCCGGTTCACCGAGGCGCGTCGGCTCGCGGCCGAAGCGCTGCTTGCCGCCGGCGATCCGAAAGCCGCGGCCGCTGCCCTCGCGGCAGCGCGCGCCGTCCACCCAAAGGATCTCGACCTCGCTCTGCTCGCCGCGCGTGCGCGGGCGGACTCCGGCGATCGCGACGGCGCAAAGAAGCTGGTCGCCGGACTCGGCGACGGGCTCGATGCATCGCTTGCACGCGCGCGCCTCGCGGACCACCTTGGCGAGGTCGACGCCGCGCTCGCGATCCTCGAGCCCGTGTTGCGCGAGCACCCGGACTCGATCACCGCGCTCAACCTCGCGGGATACATCCTCGCGGATGCGAACCGCCGCCTCGCGGATGCGGAGACCTGGCTCCACAAGGCCCGCGACCTGTCGCCCGGCGATCCTGCGGTGCTCGATAGCTGGGGCTGGCTTCTGCTCCGCAAGGGTGACTCCCGCGCTGCCGTGCGCGCGCTCGACCGCGCCTCGCGGTTCGCGCCCAACGAGCCCGAGATCCTGGTTCATCTCGCGGCGGCGTGGATCGCCGACGGTGCACCGCGGACCGCTGCCGGGCTCCTCGACCGTGCCGCGGCGCTGCGCCCCTCTGCCGCGGTGCAGCGTCGGATCGATGCGGTGCGTGCCACCTTGCCCGCGCCTCGGTGATACGATTGATCCCATGATGCGCGCGATGATCGTGGCTGCTGTGCTCCTCGCGGTGGGCTGCAAGAAGGCTCCCTCCGAGGAACAGTGCAAGGCACTGCTCGATCACCTCGTCGACCTCGAGTTCAAGAAGGCCGGCGCGGCTGGCGCGACCGATGCGATGAAGGCCGAGATCACGAAGCAGAAGGCGGCCGTGGCGTCTGCGAAG
>JAYUYE010000224.1:0-5062 GCA_043752985.1 Myxococcales bacterium | reverse complement strand
AGTACTGGTACGCGCCGCGAACGACGCCCGCGGCCTTGCTCTGCGCCCAGTAGGTCGGGAACTTTGGATCGACGAAGCCGGTGCCATCGGAGACCCGGAGAAACGCGAACCGGACGCCGTCGTTCTTGACCCGCATCCAGTCGATTGTCCCCTGGTAGTACGAGACGTCGATCCCTTTGACCGTCGATCCGCCCCCGCAGACCGTCGTCGCGGACTCGAGATCTGAATAGTCCTCGGTAACCTGTTCCCCGGAACAGGCCACCAGGAACGCGAGCACGAAGGCTGAGCGCTGCAAGGTACGCGCGCGTAAAAGCACGATCGAGGCCAGCGGCGATCGCGCGGGCTCACGAATCAATCGTGTAGGTCTGCAACCGATCGTCGTCAGTGCTCGTGACGATGAGCAACCTGCGCTTCGTTCTCTACATTACCCACATCGTCATGCCGTAGCGCACATTGGTGGATCTCGATCGTCAGATGCGCGAGCCCGACCGCGGTGAGCACGGTGTCGCGATAGAACGCGACGTCTCGCGGCGTCGACGTCACGACCGACACGATGCAGCTGCGACGGCCGGGACCGAGCTCCCAGACGTGGAGGTCGGCGACGCGCACGTCGTCGATCGCTTCGAGCTTCTGCCGCACGACCGCCTCGTGCTTTGGCGACGACACGACATCGAGCAGCTGACCACTCGCCTGCCGACACAGCCCGATCGCCCACCAGATGATCACCACGCCGCCGAGGAGACCCATCGCTGGATCGAGGAACCACAGCCCGCCCCACATGCCGAGTGCAAGCGCGATGATCGCGAGCACCGAGGTCATCGCATCGGCGAGGACGTGAATGAACGCGGCGCGCATGTTGAAGTCGAGTGACCCCGGCATGGGCTTCGCCGTCGCCGGGGCGTGACCGTGGTCGTGATCGCCGTGCGCATGGCCGTGGCCGTGGCCGTGGCCGTGGCCGTAGTGATGGTTCTTGCTGAGCAGTAGCGCGCACACGAGGTTGACCGCGAACCCGACCGCGGCGATCGGAAGCGCCTCGCCGTAATCGACGGGCGGACGCTCGATCAGCCGCTCGACGCTCTCGACTCCCATCAGCAAGGCAACGATCGCCAGCATCACGCCGCTCGTGTAGCCGGCGAGCGCATAGACCTTGCCGGTGCCGAAGCTGAACGCATCGTTGCCGGCGCGCGTGCGGGCATACCAGTACGCGACGAGCGTCAGGCCGAGCGCACCGACGTGCGTTCCCATGTGCCAACCATCCGCGGTCAGCGACATCGAGCCGGTGAGGTACCCAACCGTGAGCTCGCCGACCATCATCACGAGGGAGATCAGGACCACCCACTTGGTCCGGCGCTCACCGGCCTTGTTGTGCTCCTCGTCGTCGGCATCCTCGTGATGGACGTGCGCTGACAGCTCGTGCGCTTGCATGCGGGGACGGGGGTTATAGCCCTATGATCGCGCTGTGCCCAAGCACCCGGTCACGATGGCGGTCCGAGCCCTGCGAACCGCCAGGGTCGCCTTCGAACCGCATGTCTATCCGTGGCAACCCGGGGGCGGCACGGCAGCCTCGGCCGAGCACCTCGCCGTCGACGAGCACGTCGTGATCAAGACGCTGATCTTCGAGGATGACCGCAGGCAGCCGCTCTGCATCCTCATGCACGGGGATCGCGAAGTCTCGGCGAAGAATCTCGCGCGCGCGATCGGCGGCAAGACGACCGCTCCGTGCGCCCCGGAGGTCGCCGATCGCCACTCCGGCTACCAGGTCGGCGGGACCTCACCGTTCGGGTTGCGCCGCGCGATGCCGATCTACATGGAGCGGACGATCCTCGAGCTGCCACGGATCTACATCAACGGCGGCGCACGAGGGTTCTTGGTCGACATGGACCCGGCCGAGGTCCAACGGGTCCTCGCACCGACCCTCGTCGACGTTGCCGTCTAGCGGCGGTGGCCGTGAATGTGAAGACTGACCCGGCCGTCGTGCGTGCCACGTGCCGGCGCGCCGACGAGGCGCTCGATCCGTGGCTGTAGTCGCTGCTTCACATCGAGAAAGTCGCGTGCGAGTTGCGCACGTTCGTCGTCGAGAACCGCGGCCCGGACCGCCGGAAGCACGATTCCCTCCTCCACGATCCGAGCGTGATGCTCGAACTGCGCCTGGAGCACGTGAAGGATCGCGCGCAGCTCCGGCCCCGGCCGATGCACGACGAGCTTGTCGAGCATGAGGTCGAGAGCCTGATGCTCGTACGGCCCCTCGAGCGCGAGCTCGGATAGCTGCGGGGTCGTCGTGCGCATTGCTTCGTAGAGGATGCGCTCCTCCGCCCTCGCGTGGGTCTTGAGACCCACAGCCAGCTTGACCGCGATCCGCATCGCCTCGCTGGTACGCGAGTCATCGGCGGCGAGCTGCGCGAGCTGTTCGATCAGATTCGCCGTCTCGTCATGATCTGCCGTGATGACCTCGATGATGTCCATGGTCCCCTCCGCAACAAAGCTGGCCCAGCGCCGCGCGGATGGCGGCTCTGGGCCCACGAAGTCCAAGCTAACAGGAAGGAGCCGCGCTACTTGTTCTGATTGGTCTTGCCCTGCTGCGGCTGCTGCGCAGGGTTTCGCTGGGTGACCTTCTCGTCGGCATGGTCACCCATGTCCTCCGCGCCCCCGACGTCGTCGAGATCCTCGACGTCGCTCGCGTCGCTGACACTCGTGCCCTTGTCGGCCTGGTCCTGGTTCTGACCGGGCTGGTTGCCCTGACGGTTGCTCTGCTTCGCGCGGTCCTGGCCCTGTCGAGCCTGGCCCTGCTGCTCGCCCATCTTGTCGCGGTTCGAGTCGCTCTCCTGCTTCTGTCCCGACCCGCCGCCGCCCTGCTGACCTTGCTGCTGCCGGTTCTGGTCAGGCTTCTGGTTCTGATCCTGGCCCGTCCGCTGGCCGCCTTGGTTCTGCTGTCCCTGGTTCTTCTGCGGTCCCTGGTTCTTGCGGTTGGTGTTCTCGGCCATGGCGTTTTCTCCCGTTGGTTGATTTCGTATCGGGTCAGTGCAACGGCTACGCCACGACGCTGCGATGACTCGCGCGTATGAATCTCCGTAGATCCGGAACAAAGACCGCGCGTCCGTCAACGGTGGGTCGTCGGCGCACGCACTAGGAAATAGCGTGAGCATTCACAACCGTATGCAGCGCCACGGATTCTCGGATCAGCGACCAGCGACCAGCGTCACGGCGCTTCGGCAGTGTGGCAGTGAAGGCATCCGAATCCGTCTGGCGTGGACTCGTTGTACTCCGGCTCCTTGAGCAGCTTCGCCATCGTCGGCTTGATGACCTTGCCCATCCACTCGAGATCTTCCTTCTCGTGCTTGCTCATGTCCTTGAAGTTGAGCTTCGGCAGCGCGGGGTTCGGCATGTCGAACTCGCCCTTCTCGGCGCCGGGGCCGTGACAGGTCTTGCACCCGAACTCTGCAAACTCCTTCGCGTCGTGCTCTTGAAACAGCGGCGTCATCGTCGGGACGACGACCTCCTTCATGTACTGGATCTGCTGATCGTGATCGAGCTTCTCGAACGGCACGTCGGGCAATACGGGCGTCGCCGAGCCGGTGCTGTCGCCACCGCCGGTGGTCGTGGCGGTCGCGGGCGCCTTCGAACCGCAGGCAGCGGCAACGACGAGCGAGGCAAGAACAGCGAGGAGCTTCATGCCGCGGATAGTGGCGAAGCCGCCCCGCCGGAGCAAGCAAAGCGACGGAACGGATTGTTGCGAGGTCGGCTCAGTGCACGCCGAGGTACGCTTTGCGAATCTTGTCGTCCGCGGCGAGCTCCTTGGCCGGACCGGATGCGACGAGCGTCCCGACCTCGAGAACGTGAGCGGTGGCCGCGACGCGCAGCGCCTGATGCGCGTTCTGCTCGACGAGCAAGATCGTCGTTCCTTCGGCCGCGATCGTCCGCACGATCTTGAAGATCAGCGCCACCACTTGCGGCGCGAGCCCGAGCGATGGCTCGTCGAGGAGCAGCAGCTTGGGCCGCGCGACCAGCGCACGGGCGATCGCGAGCATCTGCTGCTCGCCACCTGACAGCGTCCCTGCATTCTGGCTCAACCGCTCGCGCACGCGCGGGAACAGCTCGAGCGCGCGCTCGCGATCCTTGGCGACCGCCGCGGAGTCCTTGCGCAGGTACGCGCCGATCTGAAGGTTCTCGTCGACGGTGAGGTTCGCGAAGATCCCGCGGCCCTCCGGTGCGTGAGCGAGGCCGCGCGCGACGATCTGATGTGCGCCGAGCCCGCTGATCAGCTTGCCGTCGAACGTGACCGTGCCCTTCGATGGCTTTACCAGCCCCGAGATCGCGCGCAACGTGGTGGTCTTGCCCGCGCCGTTCGCTCCGATCAGGGTGACGACCTGGCCTTGTTCGACGGAGAACGACACACCCTTGAGCGCATGGATGCCGCCGTAGTGGACATCGAGATCCTTGACCTCGAGCAGCGCCATCAGCTCGCCGCCTCTTCTTCGTCGGGGACGCCGAGGTAGGCCTCGATCACCTTCGGATCCTCCTGGACGTCCGACGCGACGCCCTTCGCGATCGTCACGCCGTGATCGAGGACGGTGATGTGCTCGCAGATGTCCATCACGAGCCCCATGTCGTGCTCGATCAAGAAGATCGCGACATCGAAACGCGAGCGCAGCGACTCGATCAGCGATCGCATCGCATGCTTCTCCTGCGTATTCATGCCAGCGACCGGCTCGTCGAGCAGCAGCACCTTGGGCTCGGTCGCGAGCGCACGCGCGATCTCGAGGCGGCGCTGATCGCCATACGGCAAGCTCTTCGCCTGCTCGCCCGCGCGGTGCCCGATGCCGAGGACGTCGAGCAGATCGAGCGAGCGCTCGACGATCGCGTTCTCCTCGGCGAGGTACAGCGGCGTCCGCAGCAGGCTTCGCCACAGCCCACTCGTGGCGCGGACACCCGCAGCCGTGCGCACGTTGTCGAGCACCGAAAGCTCGCCGAACAGCCGGATGTTCTGGAACGTGCGAGCGAGCCCGGCCTGCGCGATCGAAGACGGCTTCTTGCCGTTGAGGCGCTGGCCGGCGAGAAAGATGTC
>JAYUYE010000223.1:0-5062 GCA_043752985.1 Myxococcales bacterium | reverse complement strand
GTGGCCGCCGCATCCAGGTTTTTCAGTCGAGATCATCGTCATCGCTCGCGAGCGGGTGTGCGTCCAACGGCACGACGGCGGACTTTGACTCCGACGATGAAGGTTCGACTCCTTCCACCCGTACTCGCTTCTGTGGGGGAGTAGTTCAACTGGCAGAACACAGCACTCTGAATGCTCGAGGTTGATCGTTCGAATCGATCCTCCCCTTCCACTTGGTTCCGGATACGTCTGGTGACGTTCGCTCGCTGTCTACGAGCTGTAGGTCGGTTCAATTCCGATCGGGACCGCTGATGTCTGGGCTCGTCGTCGAACGGGATGATTCCCGTCAGATCCACTCCTCGCACTCGTGGCCGAAGAATTAGGCACGCGGCTGCAACCCGCGTCACCCCGGTGCGACTCCGGGCGAGTGCTCTTGAACATTCGGGATCAGCTCACCTAGGGGGTGGGACCGTTCTTACAAGGCGGCCGTGCAGGGTGCAATCCCCTGGATCCCGACGAAGCCCCCGCGCGCAGATCGCGACCCGAGATTCCGAATCTTGGCGAGGTGGTGCAACTCCACCCGGTGGCACTACTCGAGTTCGACGTCGACCGAGTCGGCCTTCTTCGCGCCGGGCGTGGGCAGCGGCGGCGGTCCCTTGCGGACCTTCTGGAACGTCTCGCGCTGCTCTTCGACCTCCATCTCGACCACCATGCCCTTGAGGGCTTCGGCCGGGAGGAACAGTGCGCTCGCGAGGTCGCGCAGGTACTCGTCCTCGGCGAAGTCGACCTCGTCATCTGCGTCGTTGACCGCGGCGACCAGGAACAGCAACCTGCGGCGCTCTTCCTCGGAGTCGGAGAGGAATGCGCCCGCGGTCTTCAGGAGGTCGAAGTGTTTCGGATCGAACGTTGTGATCTGCGCCTCGATCTCTGGCGTCAGCTTCGCGCCCGAGAGGTCAGCGAGCATCTCGCGGACCTCCTCGCGCTCGCGGTCCGCGAACTGGTGATCTGCGTAGGCGGCACCGAGCAGCAGGTCACAGAGAGGAGCGATCCGGTCGGTCAGCGACATGCCGCCAAGATACGCCGCGGCGTGTAGGATGCGAGCGCGTGAATCGAGCTTTCGCCGTCGTGCTCGCGGTCGTCGCGCTCGGCTGTCGACCCGCTGTGGAGTCGCCGAAGCCGGGTCTGCCGCGGCCCAAGCTCGTGGTCCTCCTCGTGATCGACCAGCTCCCGACCTGGGCGTTCGAGCGGGACAAGCCGCTGTTCCGCGGCGGGTTCGCGCGGCTGTTGCGCGATGGTGCATACGCGACCGGGGAGCTGCCCCACGCGAACACGTTCACGGCCTCGGGGCACGCCTCGATCGGAACCGGCGCTCCGCCGAGCGTGCACGGGATCGTCGGAAACCAGTGGTATCGCCGCGCCGAGGGCGTGGTCCGCGCCGCCGAGTACGACACGGAGGCACCCACGTTTTCTGTGGCCGTGCCGGGGACGCTGATCGCGGACTTCGCCTCGTCACAGGCGCTCCGGGTGGACGGCATCGCCGACGTTCTGCGTCGCGAGTCACCGCGGTCGCATTCGATCACGGTGGCGCTCAAGGCGCGCGCGGCGACGCTCGTCGCGGGCAAGTCGCCCGAGCTCGCGATCTGGTTCGAGGCGCTCGCCGGCGGGATGACCACGAGTCGGGCGTACGCGAGCACGCCCCCGGCGTGGTTGTTCGAGCTCGCGCGTGTGAAGCCGGCGTCGCGGTTCGTTGGCCAGACCTGGAACCCACTCGATGCGGAGCTGCTCGCGCGTCATACCGGGGTCCCCGATGACGGACCGGGCGAGGGCGACGTTCATGGTCTCGGCACGAAGTTCCCCCACCCGATCGTCGATCTCGACGCGATCCCGGTCACACCCTTCGGCGACGAGGTCGTTCTCGACGGCGCGCTGGCTGCACTCGATGCATTGCACCTCGGCGAGGATGACATCCCCGATCTGCTCGCGATCAGCCTCAACGCGCACGACTACGTCGGACACACGTGGGGCCCGGACTCGTGGGAGAACCTCGATCTGACGCTGCGTCTCGATGCCAGGCTCGGCGCGCTGTTCGAGACGTTCGACCGCAAGGTCGGCAAGGACGGCTGGGCGATCGTCATGACGAGCGATCACGGGGCGACGCCGCTCGTCGAGCGCGGCGGGACCGAGGGCGCACGCCGGATCACGAACAAGGAGCTGCAGGCCGTCGTCGAGGAGGCGATCTCGACGCTGCTCGTGCGCGAGGGACCGTGGGTCGCAACGGTGACGTCGAACCAGCTGTACTTCACGCCGAAGCTCGCCGGGCTCGCGCAGGATGCACGGCACAGTGCGGTGCTCGCGGCGATCGGTGTCGTCAGTCGCGCGCAGGGGATCGAAGCCGTAGTTCGCGCCGAGGACGTCGCCGGTGGCTGCACGAAGCGGCAGGGTCTCGAGCGCGCCGTGTGCTTCGCCAATGTGGCCGGCGAGTCCGGCGATCTGTTCATCGTGCCGAAGCGCGGCTGGGTGATCACCGACTACGCGACGGGCACCCAGCACGACGGGCCCAACGACGACAACCGCAAGGTCCCGATCCTCGTGATGGGCCCTGGTATCGCACCGCAGACGGCACTCGGCTCGCAGCTGCAGGTCGCGCCGACCGTCGCTGCACTGCTCGGAATCTCTCCGCCGTCGGCAGCTACCGAGAAGCCGCTGTTCGTCCCGCCGGCTCGCCGGCCAGCGCGGCGTTGAAGAACGCAGAGCTCTTCGCGAGCGTGGCGACGTACTCGCGGACGTCATCGCGCTCACGCGCCGGAAGCTGCGCGAACGGGATCACGTGCTCGTCGGGAACGTAGCGGAACGTGAAGTTCACGCGTCGCGTGCGAAAGCCCTCGAGCTTCGGCGGCAGATCGAGCTTGTGCTTGTCGTCGACACGTTGCACGCGGTGGAGCAGGTCGTCCTTCCAGCGCGGTCCACCGAAGACCTGCAGTGACCGATCTTCGAGCCACTGCGTGCGCACGGGCGGGGCATCGCGGGCGCCGCGGCGCACGAACTGGAACCGTGCGCGCTCGCCGAGTGACAGCGACGCGACCGGGCCCGGCTCGAAGTCGCGGTGCTCGCCGACGCGGGCGACATCGATGGTCTTGCCGCGGTCGTCGCGGTCGCCATAGAAGTTCACGAGACACGTGTTGAGGTGCCAGCGGCGCGGAACCATCGCGGGCGGAAAGCCGCCGCGGACACGCCGCTCGATCAGCCCGACCAGGCGCGCCAGCACGGGCGGAAATGGCTCCGCGGCGACCGCAGCGTTGAACGTCCGCTTCGGCGGCTCGTAGTAGCCGAGGCAGGCGAACTGCCAGTTGCCGAGCCAGTAGACCGGGCGGAGCAGGGGCTTCTGCTGCTTGCCCGATGGCGGAGGGCGCCGGGTCGAGTACCGCATCTCCCAGAGCGGGTGCAACGTCGCGAGCCACGCCGTGATTTCGGCGTTTGCGGCATCGTCAATGAAGCCGGGCTCGTAGACGTAGCTTCGGTCGATCACGGTCGGCGCCTCGTTTAGCACGCAACCGCTCCCGCGCCGGCTCGAAACCGTCGCATGGTCCTCGACTGGCTGTTCGCCCCTCAGTGCGTCGGATGCGGTCAACCCGCCACGACGCTGTGCCCGGCCTGCGCCGGATCCCTGCTCGAGCTCGGGCCCGCGTGCGGGCGATGTGCCGAGCCGACCCGCGCCGCGATCTGCCGGCGCTGTACGACGACGCCGTTACCGCTCGAGCAGATCCTCGCACCCTGGCAGTTCGGCGGTCAGCTTGCCGCGGCGATCAAGCGGCTGAAGTTCGCGAACGGTGCCCACGTCGCGCGCGATGTGGCGCCGCTCTGGGCGCCGCTGCTTGCGGCCGTCGTCGAACAGCACGCGGCGATCGTCGTCCCGATTCCGCTGCACTGGAGGCGCCGACTCGTCCGCGGCTACGACCAGGCGTGGCTGCTCGCGCTTCATGCGTGCGCGGCTGCGAACCTCGCACCGCCGCGATCCTTGCTACGGCGAATCCGCGGCGCTACCGCGCAGAGCAAGCTGACCGCGGTCGCGCGACGCGAGAACCTCCTCGGCGCGTTCACAGTACGTAATACACGCGACGTCACGGGTAGGACGATCGTCCTCGTCGACGATGTGGTGACCACAGGTGCGACGTTCTCAGCCGCCGCGGTCGCGTTACGCGCTGCCGGTGCGTGCGCGATCTACGGTGTCGCGCTCGCTCGCGCGGGCGGGTTTGTATAGGATGGCGCCATGACCGAGACGCCGAGCGGACTCAGTTGCGAAGATTCTGTCGTGGGAAGTGGCGCGAGCCCGGCCAAGGGCCAGAAGTGCGTGATGCACTACACGGGCTGGCTGTGGGAGAACGGCGCGAAGGGCGCAAAGTTCGACAGCTCGCATGACCGCGGCCAACCGTTCGATTTTCCGCTCGGCATGGGGCGGGTGATCAAGGGCTGGGACGAGGGCGTCGCCACGATGAAGGTCGGCGGCAAGCGCACTCTCCTGATCCCGCCAGCCCTCGGCTACGGCGAGCGCGGCGCGGGCGGCGTGATTCCGCCGGGCGCGACGCTGCTGTTCGAAGTCGAGCTGCTCGGCGTCGAGTGACACGCCGCTAGCTCGGCCATCGCGGTCGCCGCGAGCGCACATCGATAGCTGTCGCGAGGGAGAGCGCGGCACTCATCGATGAACGGACGTAACCGGATCTCGAGCTGTTCCTGATCGGCCTCGGTGGAGAGCTGGTCGGGCGGCCGCCCCGTGCGCTCTGCGCCGCCGAGTGAAATGGCGTGCGCCACGAGCTGTTCGCATTCGCGCTCGGTCGGCGCCGCGGCGGTGAGCTCTCCGGGGTCCCCCGATCCGCTTCCGGTGGGTCCGATCGGGCGCGTCGGCGGCGCCGCGCTGCTCGAGCACGCCGCGACGACCAGCCACAGGGTCCATCTCACGTCCAACATATGGTAGCGCGTCCGCTTCACCGCGCCCGTGATGTTAGCGTGTCGGCATGGCGGTGTGGTTTGCGGCCCTGATGGGCCTCGTCCAGGGACTGACCGAGTTCATTCCGGTCTCGTCGACCGC
>JAYUYE010000222.1:0-5065 GCA_043752985.1 Myxococcales bacterium | reverse complement strand
TGCACCGGCAGGAGCACTCGCCGAGGTGGCGGTCGAGCTGCCACCGAGCAGCGAAGGCGAGCTGCGGATCTCCGTGCGAGCCGATGTTCCGTACCGCGCCTTCCATTGGTTCGTGCTGCAGCCCGACTGACCTGAACCTCTGTGGCGCGGGGGTTCCTGCGCGAGCTGTTATGCGGCGCCTCGGCTACGGTTGGCCACGAGCACCGTGCAGAGACCATGGTGCCACTCGAGCCGTATCCGTCGCTCGTTCAGTTCGCGCAGGCGTTCGAGGTGCGGCCGTCGGCGTGGAGCACGCCGTACGTGTTCGACACCTGAGCAAACACGCACGCCGTGCTCTCCCGCACGACGTCGAGGCTGCATGTAGGCGCTGTGGTGCGCGACCGCTGGTCCCCTGTTTGCAAATCCACGTCGGCATGGGAATCCTCAGAAGAATCTTCGGTGCGGACACGACGACGGACGTGCTCGAGATCCTCACCGCGCAGCACACGGAAGTCGACGAGCTGTTGGAGATGCTCGTCAACGACGGAGGCGACCGCAAGGCGCTGTTCACCGAGCTCGCCAACAACCTCGCCGCGCACGCGACCGCCGAGGAGAAGGTCTTCTATCCCGCCATCATGGCAAAGGAGATCAAGGACATGCTCAACGAGGCGGTCGAGGAGCACCTCGCGATCAAGCGCATCCTCGCCGATCTGCTCACGATGAAGCTCGACACCGAGGGCTTCAAGGCCAAGCTCCACGTGCTCAAGGAACAGGTCAGTCATCACGCGCACAAGGAGGAAGAGGACGAGCTCTTCCCCAAGGTCAAAGACGCCTTCTCGTCCGACGAGCGCGCCGCGATCGGCAACGACTACCTCGTCATGTTCACGGAGCTGATGGCGACGAACGCGTACCTGAACCTGCCGTCGGAGACCACCCGGGCTGCCGAGCTCGACCCGCCGGCCTCGGCTCGCTGAAGACGTTCCCGTTTCGAGCGGCTCGTGCGTGGTTACAGGCGGAGCGCGACGCCAAGTGATGCAGCCTGCTCGCCGAGCGCCGCGACATCGACAAGCACGGACAGCGATCCCGTGGTCACGCTGACGCCTGCGCCGAGCTGGAAATGGTGCACGTCGGTGCCGACGACGTCCATCGCGTCGATCTCCCACAGCACCGGGCCGCCGAACGCGCGCGCGACCACGTACGGACTGACCGGCCCGAACGTGCGACCCGCGGTGAGGCCGGCACGGGCAAGGTCGATTGCGACCAGGCTCTGGCGCGCAGCGCCCGGAACATTCTCTGTGGTCGTCGTCCGCGAGGCACTGACGCTGAAGCTGCCGGTGAGAAACCAGTAGCCGGAGACCCACTGCTTGGCAACGCTCGCGGACACGATGAAACCGGGACCGATGTCGTAGGTCCGGCCCTCGCCTTCCAGGGAGCCATCCAGCACGGCGCCGATCGCTGCGCGCAGGCTGAGCCGAGACGGACGAGCCTGGCCGATCGTGGCGGTGACCGCGGTCTGCGCGATGTCGTGCTCGCGGCCACCGTCGAACCGCAGCGTCGATTGCATCGCGCCCACGCCCGCGCCGACGAACCACTGGCTCGTGGTGGGTGGGGTTCCCTCGCATCCCGTCGGACCGACGGGGGCTCCGATGCCTCAAGCTTCGGCGCGGCGCGGTGCCGCGGGACCGAGGAGCAGCGAGACCGCGGTGATCACGAGACAGCGACGAAGCACGTATTGACGTTCGGTTATCGCGCCCGGAGATACAAGGCTCATGTAGCGTGGAACCGTGTACGCGCTCGTGTTGGTTCTGCTCGTCGCGAGCTGTGGCGGCGCACCGCCGCCTGCCAAGCCCCTTCCGGATCTGACGTTCCGGCTGATGTCCGGCGAGACGTGGTCGTCGCGCGCGACGCTCGGCAAGGTGGTCGTGCTTGACGTCTGGGCGACGTACTGCAAGCCCTGTCGCAAGGCGTTCCCCAAGCTCGGACGGCTCGCGGCGTCGAGCCCCGACGTCACCGTGATCGGGGTGTCGGTCGATGAAGAAGCCGCGGTCGTTCGCACGTTCCTCGCCGAGGTCCCGGCGAGCTTCTTGGTCGCGCACGATCCGGAGCGCACCGTCGAGGGCCCGCCCCTCGCGATCCGCAAGCTGCCGACGGTGATCGTCCTTGACCGGAGCGGCCGGGTCCGGTTTCGCGGCGAGGAAATGGCCGAAACCGACTACGACGCGCTGTCAGGCCTCGTGGCGCAGCTCCTCCTCGAGTGACGCCGTCGTGGGGTCGCGTCGCGTGCGCCGACGTCGCACCTCGACAGAACAGCACATCGACAGCACATCGACAGCGTGCATCGCCGGAGTTGTGAGGTCCGCGGTGGCACGCACCGTGCTCCACGCAACACATGGACGCAGAAATCTCCTTCGAGCAGGACTCACGCAAGCAACCCGACCGCCGCTCGCACTCCGGCGTCGGCACCCGCGCGCTCCGGCGACTGACCGGACGCAATGTCGCGTTCTGGAGCACGCTCGCGATAGCGCCGGCGGCGATCGGCCTGGGGGTCGGCCGCGCGCTGGGATCGCGGCGCGCCGGCGTGATCGCGGGTGCCATCTCCGCGCTCGGCATCGCCGCGCTCCGCTGGCAGTTCCAGCGCGTGTTCACGGCAGAGCCGAGCTACGAGGTCGAGCAGCGGATCGGAGACCTCGAGATCCGGCGCTATCTGCCGCGCGTCGAGGCGCGCACGCAAATTGCCAGCGAGAGCTTCGACGACGCTCTGAACGAAGGTTTCGTTCGGCTCGCTGGTTATATCTTTGGAGGAAATCTCGCGAGCGAGAACCTGTCCATGACGGCACCGGTGATCACCAAGGGAGAGCGGCTCGCCATGACCGCGCCCGTGATCACGAGCAACCTGGACGGCGGCCACCTGGTAGCGTTTGTGCTGCAGCCCGACCGCACGATCGATTCGTTGCCGCGGCCGCGAGACGTGCGCGTCACGCTGGTCGAGGTTCCAGAGCGCCGCGTCGCGGTGCTTGGATATCGGGGGCGCTACCGCGGTGACGTCGTCGAGGCGCATCAGCGCGTGCTTCGGCAGCGCGTCGCGGAGGCCGGCTTGCCGGCAAAGGGCGAGCCTTCATTCGCCGGCTTCGATCCACCGTGGACGATTCCGCTGCTCCGGCGCAACGAGGTCTGGATCGAGCTGGTCTGAACGGCGACCGAACGGCTAGTTGTCGACCGTGACGTCGGCGCGGCGGTGACAGACCTCTTCGGCCACACCGCGGACATCCACGCAGATCAAGCTCGCGCGCTCGGTCACGCGCATGAAGCGTTCGCTGCGCCCCGTGTACTTTCCGGCCTTCCTGCCGTCGGGCCAGAAGACTGGACCCGGCTTTGGGGTCCACACGCGCTGGCGCATCGCGCGCGGGGTGGCGACGGGGGTCGTGGCAACCACGCGACCGACCGCAGCGGGCTCGACGGCGAGCCGCACGCGACCGCACGAGGCACCGACGTCCGCGAGGTAGTGAGCGTCAGCGCGATAGACGTGATCGTTGCCGCGCGGCTCGGCCAACGTATACGCCGAGCCGTTGAGCTTCGCAGTCGCCCTGGGTGCCGTCACGACGCCGCAGTAGGGGAGCTCGCGGCGCGCTTCGTCGGCAATGGCCGCGCTCGTGCCGTCATGCAGTGCGAGATCGAGCAGGTTGTCAGCAGCGTCGGTCTGCTTCGACGCGCGCTTCGCGACCCGGGCATCGGCCACGCGTCGTGATGCAGCGCTCGTGCGCGCGGCGTCGCGGTCGCGCTGGATTTGCTGGAGCGCGGTCCACTCGGCCTTCTTCATCGGCGTCGCATCGCAGACGAGGCGCTCGCCCGGCGGCGGGGGCATCGCCGCGACGGAGTACGGCTTCGTGAGGCCATACGCCAGGCGGTCGGGTGGAGCAGCGTCGGTCTGAGCGAGGACCGCGTCGAACCAACCAAGACCCGCGCCGCTGATCCGCACCGGCGCGCCACGATCGATCGCAAATGCCGTGCCGTCCTCGAAGGTCCTGGTGATCGGGGCCGTGGTGCGCGGGACAAGGGACGAGCGCGGAACGAACACGCTCAGCTCGTAGTGCTGTGCGAGCCGGTCGACACAATCGGTCGCCGCCGCGGTCGCGACCTGCACGACCTTCCCGTGATCCTTGATCACGCGCATCGCGACCGGCTGCTGCGCATCCATGGTCGTGACCACGTTGTGCGCGGCGGCCGGAGTCGGGAACACGAGACCGCTGACCAGCACCTGGCCGCGCAGCTTCTCGCGCCCGAGGGCCGCCGCGGTCGACGGGGCAAGCTCGTAGGTGCGGAGTGGGCGGGCCTGGGGCTGGGTCGCGCTGTCAGTCTCGTAGGTCGCGTTCGACTCGATCACCTGCTGCGGTGCTGGAGTCGCCTGCGTGTCGACGCGCGCGGGAACGGTGACCTGCGTCGGTGCGGACGTGCTTGCCGAGCACGCGGCGAGCATCAGGAGGGTTGCGGACCTCATTGCGGCCGGACCCTACACCGGGGCAGTGAATCCGAGCCTGACAAAACCACGCCGGTCCGGACGTTGCCGCTGTCCCGAAGTCGCAGTCAGGGAGTGGGACCGACCGGGGATCCACCGGCCGCATCGATCGCCGGCGCCGGGGCGACAGCGTCAATCGGAGGTGGTGAACCGACGGCAGCGTCGATCGGAGACCGTCCGAGGGGCGTGGCATCCGGCGGCGCCATCGCGGGAGGCGCGGACGCATCCGGGCTCACCAGCGTGGGCGGTGGCGGGACCTGCGGAGCCACCAGCTCGGGCGGCTGCGGACCAGGCTTGATCTCTTCGGCGACCGGCTCGAGCCGCGCATGGACGATGCCGCTCGTGATTGCCCAGAACCGGTAGCGCGCCATCGCGTGGTCCTTCTTGACGAAGGTGAACACGTGCTCGCCGGTGTCGCCCTGCCACAGCATCGGCGTGATTCCGCCGTCCTCACCATCGACGAACACCCGCGCAGCGTTCGGACTGGAGCGCAGGACGATCTCGATCGGTCGGGACGCGCGGCGTGCTGCGGGGCGCACGCCGGTGGGGGCGCTCGGACCGTCATCGAGGTGA
>JAYUYE010000221.1:0-5072 GCA_043752985.1 Myxococcales bacterium | reverse complement strand
TCAAGCTCAAGTACACGCGCGCGATCATCGATGCGATCCACTCGGGCGCGCTCGCTGCCGTCGCGACCGTCGAGGATCCGGTCTTCGGCCTCCAGGTTCCGACCTCGTGTCCCGAGGTCCCGTCCGAGATGCTGTCGCCGCGCAACACGTGGGCCGACAAGGCCGCGTACGACGAGAAGGCCAAGAAGGTCGCGTCGCTGTTCAAGGAGAACTTCAAGAAGTACGAGGCGCAGGCCTCGGCCGAAGTTCGCGGCGCTGGCCCGCGCTGATCGCTGAGCCTCTTGCTCAGCGCTTCACCATGTTGACCTGGTGACACGCGTTGGCGATCGCCGAGGTCAAAGCATCGCTGCAGCGCCGCCGCGATGAGACCCACGCGAGCTGTCGTGGCTTCACCCGAGCGCCCCCACTACGCGTATGGTCGCCCCCATGTTGACCGGAGCGATCATCGGTTGCGTCGTGGCGGTCGTGATCATGGTCATGAACAAGAGCAAGGCCAAGTCGGGCACCGGGCTCCCGGGCCAGATCGAGCAGGCGTTGGCGGGCAAGGAGCCACTGACGCTCAAGCAGATTGGCGCGCTCGTCGGCAAGACCTCGTTCATGGGCCGCGGTCAAGTTGTCCAGGCCCTCGCGGCACTCCAGAGCATCGGCAAGCTCAAGATGACCCCGGCGCCCGAGGGAACCCCGCAGCTCGAGAAGGTCGACTTCATCACCTACGAGCTCGTCAACTACGGCGCCGTGAAGCAGTAGCTTCCATGCGGATCGTGTTTCTCTCGCCGCGCTACCCGCCCGACATGCGGCAGTTCACGCGCGGACTGGCCGAGGTCGGTGCCCAGGTCTTCGGCGTCGGCGACGGCAGTCCTGATGCCGAGCTTCGCCGCTACCTCAGTGGATATCTCGAAGTGCCGTCGTTGCTCGACGAGAACGACGTCATCGAGCGCGTCCACAACTGGCTCCGCGGCCACGAGATCGATCGCGTGATCGCGAGCTGGGAGCCGCTGATGATGACGGCGGCGCGGCTGACCGAACGGCTCGGGCTGCCGGGCATGTCGGTCGACGCCGTGCGCGGCTTCCGCGACAAGCAAGTGATGAAAGAGCGGGTCGCTGCTGCCGGCCTGCGCGTGCCGCGAGCCCAGCGGGCGCACGCGGTCGCCGACGTCTGGCGGATCGTCGACGAGATCGGCTACCCGGCGATCATCAAGCCGATCAGCGGTGCCGGCAGCGCGGATACGTACAAGGTCAGCTCCGCCGCGGAGCTCACGCGCGTGTTGCCGCAGATGCGTCATGTCGAGGAGGCGATCTGCGAGGAGTTCATCGCCGGTGAGGAGTACACGTACGACGCGATGTGCATCGGCGGCGTCCCCGTCTACGAGAGCGTGCTGCAGTACCTCCCAAACGCCCTCGAGATGCGCTCCCAGGAGTGGGTGTCCCCGATCATGATGTCGGTCCGCGACCTCGCGCAGCCGCACATCGCGCGCGGGATCGAGCTCGGCCGCAACGCCCTGCGTGCCCTCGGCATGGGCGACGGCATGGCGCACATGGAGTGGTTCCGCACGCCGAGCGGCGACAGCGTGTTCGGTGAGATCGCGTGTCGGCCGGGCGGCGCCGGCGTCGTCGACCTGATGAACTACACGGGCGACATCGATCTGTTCCGAGAGTGGGCGCGGGTCGTCGCGCGCGGACGGTTCGAGGCCTCCACCGAGCGCAAGTACAACGTCGCGATGGTGTTCAAGCGGGCGAAGGGGCAGGGCCGGATCAGCGGGATGGTCGGATTGACCGAGTTTTACGATCGCTACCGGCCGCATATCGTCGAGGACACGTTGCTTCGCCCAGGCGCCCAGCGCCGCGACTGGAAGGCGACGCTCGTCTCGGACGGCTATCTGGTCGTTCGTCACCCGGATCGGCGTGCGACCCGTGAGATGGCGTTCGCAGCTGCCACGGACGTTCACCTGTACGCGTCCTAGCAGTATGGTGCCGCCGTGCCGCACGTCGTATTCATCGCGCCGCGTTTTCTCGGAAATACCAATCGGTACGTGAAAGCGTTCGCGGAGCTCGATACCGTCGAGCTCAGTGTCGTCAGTGGCGACCCGGCGGAGAAGATTCCGCCGTCCCTGCGTCACCGGATCGCCGGTCACTATCGCGTCGACGACTGCATGGATGCCGCGCAGCTCACGGAGGCGGTCCGCGCGATCACGAAGTCGCTCGGTCCCATCGATCGCCTGGCGGGGATGCTCGAGGAGCTCCAGCTTCCGATGGCCGAGGTCCGTGACGCACTCGGGATCGAGGGGCTCAGCGCCGTGACCGCACGCGCGTTCCGCGACAAGGATCGGATGAAGGAAGTCCTCCGCGCGCACGGCGTCCCGGTGGCGCGCAGCGCGCTCGCCGGGTCACGCGGCGAGCTCGAGGCGTTTGTCGGCGAAGTCGGTTACCCGGTGATCGTCAAGCCGCAAGCAGGGCTCGGGGCACGCGCCACTTATCGCGTCGAGAATGCGGAGGAGCTCGCGGCTCTCGCGACGCCGTCGGTGGTCGCACCGGTGCAGATCGAGGAGTTCGTCGGGGCGCGCGAGCACACCTGCGAGACCGTGACGATCCGCGGCGTGCCGGTGTGGCGATCGGGGACGCGCTACTTTCCGTCGCCGCTCGAGGTGCTCGAGACACCGTGGGTGCAGTACGCGGTGCTGCTGCCGCGCGAGACCGACGATCCGACGTGGACCCAGTTCCATCCGATCAACGCGAGCGCACTGACCGCACTGTTCGGCGATCAGGCGAACACCGCGGCCGGCACCGCGCTCACCCACATGGAGTGGTTCCTCCGCGACGACGGCAGCTGTCTCGTCAACGAGGTCGGTGTGCGGCCGCCCGGTGTGCAGATCATGCCGATGATGGGACTGACGCACGGCACCGACCTCGTCGCCGATTGGGCGCGGCTCGTTGCCCTCGACGAGTTCACGCCGAAGCCGCGGACGAGCGCAGCCGGTTCGGCGTTCTTCCGCGGTCAGGGCCGCGGCACACACATCACGAAGGTCACCGGCATCGAGAAGGCGATCGAGATCTGCGGCGACCGGCTCGTCGAGATGCGCACCCCGAAGGTCGGCCAGCCGCGAAGCGCGCACTACGAGGGCGAGGGCTGGGCGATCGTCAAGCACCCGACCACCGAGGGGGTGAAGCACGCGTTGCGGGCGCTGATCGAGAACGTCCAGGTCACATACAGCTGAGGAGTTCAGAATGACCGACGCCAAACCACGCCGTGATGACGCTGTTCGCGGTCACGTGGCGCGGTGTCGAGGAAGATCCGCGCCGTCTGCTGGCGGCGGTCGCTATGTCGCGCCTGCTGTCGGCGGCACCCACGCTAGGCGTGTACCGCTGAGACGGAGCAGCGTGCAGCGACGGGCGGTGGTCATCGAGGTTTCGCTGCCGCTGCGCCGCTCGTTCTGAGTGCCGCGTGACGTTTGCGCGGGATCCGGCGTCTTCGAGAGTCGAGGCTCCCATGACGCGCTGCTCGATCATCGTCCGCTCGTACAAGCGCCCGCAGGCCTTGCTGGAGCTCGTACCGCGTCTCCTGCGGCAGACGCATCGCGACTTCGAGCTCGTGATCGGTGGCTGGGACGAAGGTGCGTATCCCTACGGAGAGGAGCAGTCGTTTGCGTACCGGTTCGCGCGTGACCGCACCGCAGGAGAGCACCTCGCGTACGACCCGGTTCCGTCCGTCGGCCGGCGGTTCGATATCGCCGGAGGCTGCGCGATGATCGGGCACTACTTCCCGGGGCGAGTCCGCGTGCTCTATCCGGTCTACGCGATCCGGATGCTGCTCGCGTTGCTCGTGTGGCTGTGGCAAGGCGACAATCGGCATCGGCCGGCGGCGGAGCGCGCAGGGGCCACGGTGCGGGTCATCATCTCCGTCCCGTGGATGCTGTGGCGACACGGCTGGGCCGTCGGACCCTCCGCGGTTCGCCGCGTGACGACGCTCCGCTCCGACGAGCGTGAAGATCGCGTGAACCGTCGGAACCTGCCGCCTGTTTCCACCGGCGGTTCGCTCGACACTCACTAGAGTTCCTCCATGAGATCGCGCGCTGTGGTGCTGTTCGTCCTCGCGTGTACGGTGTGGGCGGCGGCGCCGGCGTGGGCGGACCAGGATGTCATCCCGGGCCACACCGTCGATCGCCCGGTCGACGGGGCCGTGCAAGGTGTGGCTCTCGGGGCGACGCTCGCGTTCTCGCTGATCCCGCTGCGTAAAGACCCGCAGCTGTGGAGCACGCAGCTCGTCGGCGCCGATGACAACGTCCGCGACAACTTCTCGCGCCGCGCTGCACACCTGTCCGATGCCTTGCTCGTGACGTCGCTCGCGGCACCTGCGATCTATCTGACCGGCAGCACGATCGACGATGCCGATGGCGATCGCCTGATGATCTACGGCCAGTCGCTCGCGATCAACGCCGCGCTCGCGCAGGGAGCGAAGCGCCTCGTGCAGCGGCCGCGGCCCTACGCGTACTCCAAGGATCCCACGGTGCGCCGCTATGCGGAGAGCCAGGGCGACGACGCATGGATGTCGTTCTACTCGGGGCACGCCTCGCTGAGCTTCGGTGCCGCGGTGACCGGCGCGTATCTGCTCGGGGCATCGAGTGATAGCAAGCTCGCGCGCGGCGTCAGCTGGGGCGTCGGCTTGATGGCAGCATCGGCAGCCGCGAATCTGCGCGTGCGTGCAGGCAAGCACTTCTACTCGGATGTCGTGGTCGGCGCGGTGGTCGGCATGGCCGTCGGCTACATCGTTCCGGCGCTGCACGCGGATGGTAGGCCGTACGTCCCTGACGGGCAGGAGCTCGCGGCGGCGGGCGCCGGTATTCTCGGAGGGCTGTTGATCAGCAGCCTGATCCCGCTCGAGAAGAAGCGCACGGAGGATGGCGTGGTGCAGCCATCGACGATCAGCCGCCTCAACCTGTCGCCGGTGCCGATGCCGAACGGGATCGGGTTTGCGATCGGTGGTGCGCTCTGACTACTTCGCCTTCGCCAGATCTCCGGCGTCGATGATGACGAGCTTGCCGGGCTGCAAGTACTTCTGCGCGACCCGCTCGACGTCC
>JAYUYE010000220.1:0-5077 GCA_043752985.1 Myxococcales bacterium | reverse complement strand
GCGAGGGGCACGATCACCCTGCTCGACCGCGGAATGACGTGGGAGTGGTCGGCGGGATCGTGGACGAACAGGCCGGTGACCAGCCCGATCTCGATGTTTCCCGAGATGGCGTTCGATCCGCTCGCCCCACGCGCGGTCCTCACCGGCGGGAACCAGAACTTCACCGGCTGGTCGTGGAACGGCCTGACCTGGACGCAGGATGTCGCCGAGCTCGCCCGCTTCGGTCACGCGATGAGCTACGACTCCGCGCGGCGCAGAGTCCTCGTGTTCGGCGGGCAGCTGGTCAACAGCGCGTCCTCCCCGCTGTTCGGCGATCTCCGCGAGCTCGATGGCGAAGACTGGCGCACCGTCCCGACCGCCGCGGGACCCAAGGGGCGGTATGGCGCCGCGCTGTTCTACGATCCGATCCGGCACGCCGTGGTCTCCTTTGGCGGAGCGACGACGACAGCGGGTCTCGCCGAAACCTGGCTGATGCGCTGGGAGTCGTCGACCCCCGATGACACGTGCGACGGCACCGATGCGGATGCCGACGGGCTTGTCAGCTGCGATGACCCCGACTGCTGGGCGCGCTGCACGCCACGATGCATGCCTGGCACCACGTGTGATGCCGCCGATCCACACTGCGGCGATCGGGTCTGCAACCCATACCTCGAGGACACGGCGCTGTGCCCGATCGACTGCTGACGAGCCTCCGTGCGCTGGTCGCGCTCGCCGCGATCTGGGGGATGCCCACGCGGGCGGTCGCCGACAGCGAACCACCGTGGGGTCGCGGCGTCTCCGCGGCGAACAAGGCCGCGGCGCAGCGGTTGCTCGAAGAGGGCAACCAGCAGTTCCTCGCCAACCACTACAAGGAAGCCCTCGTGACGTACGAGGCAGCCGTGGCTCGATGGGATCACCCAGCGATCCGCTTCAACCTCGTGCGGACCCAGGTCGCGCTCGACAAGCTGATCGAAGCCTACGACAACCTCGAGAAGGCGCTCGCGTACGGGGCGGCGCCCCTCGAGGAGGGCGTCTACGCCGAGGCGCTCAACTACCAGCGGCTACTTGCGCGCCAGGTCGCGGAGCTCGACGTCCGGTGCGATCAGCCGGGTGTCGAGCTCAAGATCGACGGAGATCTCCGGATCTCCTGCCCCGCCGTCCGCACGGTTCGGATGTCTCCCGGCAGGCATGCGGTGACCGGCACCGGAAAGGCACTGACGACCGTCGCTCGGGATCTGTTCCTCGAAGCCGGCAAGCTCACGACCGTCGAGATCCACCTCGAGCCGGTCGGCGCCGCGAACCTCGTCATGCGCCCGCGCTGGGCGCGGTGGAAGCCGTGGGCCGTCGTCGCCGCGGGCGTCGTCGTTACCGGGGTCGGTGCAGGCTTTCACTACGTCGCCCGGCGTGACGCTGACGAGGTCGATCGGCGCAGCCGGATCTCGTGCACGACGGGCTGCACCGACGAGGACTACCGCGCCCTCGGCCTCGCGGATCTGGAGAGCCGGGTCCGCCGATCGAACGCGATCTCCCTGACGTCCCTGGCGGTCGGCACGGCGACGCTACTCGTCGGCGGTGCTCTCGTGGTCGCCAACCATCCGCGGCTCTACGTCCGCGAGACGAGCGCCTCCGTCAGCGTCGACGACCACGCTGTCCGCGTGGCGCTGACGACGCAGTTCTGACCGTCGTGCTCAGCGCCGCGGCTTCACAGGTGCCGGTTTCGCCACCCGGACCACGGTGACCTCGAGCAGTACGGTCGGCCGGTTCTCGACGGTGACCGTGCCCACGCGGCACAGCGTGGTGCCGACTGCGAGGCCGGTCGCGACGAACACGTTGGTGTCGGCGTCCTTGTTGCGCATCTCGCCGCGAACGATCTTCTCGTCGTCGCAGAGGAAGCCCATCGCGTAGCCGACCTCGGTTTTCACGCTCTCGCCGACGCGCACCGACACCGCGATGCGGTCCTCGGCACGTGCCGGCGCAGCACCGCCGCACAGTGCGAGGAGGACAGCCACGTACTTCATGCCTCGGTGATACCAGCTTCGCAGCCCGCGGCGGCGAGTGACCTGGTAACGTCGAGCGATGCGTCGGCATTGACGCGGTCGCACCCGATCTGGCATCGCATCGGCATCGGCATCGGCCCGGGGGTCACGGGCGACGTGCTGCGACGAGCGCCGCGATCGTGGCGGCGGCGGCCGGCGCCGCGCGCTGCTCCTCGAGCGACTCGGCCCAGCGATCGACGCGGCGCTGCCAATTCGGCCGCTCGTCGACGGTGCCCGGGACGTTGTGCGGGGATGGCTCGAGCACGAGGTCGTCGAGCGCGACGAGCACGACCTCGGCCGGACCCACGGCGAGGTCGGTCGTGGCACCGACCATCGCGCGCTCGACGTCGGTGAGCGGATCGCCGACGACGATGCCCGACGGGCTCGCGTTGACGTGGGCGAGGAGCGCGGTCCGCTGCGCTGCGCGCTCGACCTGCTCGGCGGCTTCCTGCTCGGCGTTGATGAGGTCGAGGTCGCGCCGGTCGTTGATGTCGGCGCCGCGCCACCAGCCGGCGAACGTCGCGGTGTCGTGCGTGTTCAGGCTCGCCACGGACTCGGGCGGTGACGGCTCGGGGTGACCGCCGACCTTCGTGGGGAAGAACCACTGGCCGACGTGGAGGCGGAACATCCCGTGCTTCGCCATCGCGGGGCGGACCTGGGGCGGCACGGTGCCGAGATCCTCGCCGACGATCGCGCAGCGGTTGCGATGCGACTCGAGCGTCAGGATCGCGAACAGCTCCTCGTACGAGTACCGAAGGTAGACACCGTCGGTCGCGGGGCGTCCCTGCGGTACGCAGTAGAGGCGGAACATGCCCATCACGTGATCGATCCGCAGCATGCTCGCGACCTTCATGTGGTGCTGCACGCAGCGGATGAAGTAGCGATAGCGATCTCGGCGCAGCGCGATCGGTGATAGCGGCGGGAGGCCCCAGCTCTGGCCGCCGAGGAACAGCGGATCCGGCGGCGCGCCCGCCGACAGCCCGATCAGGAACAAGTTGCGGTGGCGCCAGACCTCGTAGGCGTCACTGTTCACGCCGACGGGAAGATCGAGGTAGAGGCCGACCTTGCCGGCCCCGAGCCTCTCGAGCTGCTGCTGCATCGCCCACTGCGCAGCAACGTGCGTCGCGAGCCGCGCTCCGTCTGCACCGAGCGCGATTGCATCGGCGCGGGTCTGGATCAGCGGGACCGAGTCACGCCATGGCGCCGGCCACTGGCTCCAGCCCGTTCGGCGATGCTCGCCGATCGCGCGGAACGCGGCGTAGTCGTACGCACCCGTCTCGTGCGCCCACGCGTCGATCGCATTGGACTGCGCCGGATCCGCGAGCATGTGCTCGGCGATCGGATCGAGTGCATGACGCCGCCAGCGGTACTGCGACCGGTAGTCGATCCGTGCGCCGGGAACGAGCGGCGGCGCCGTTGGCGCGGCGAGGCCCACGCGCTCCGCCAGTGGTGCGAGATCGAGGAACATCTCGTTCCAGTACAACCGACTCGCCGGCGAGTACGGACTGAACATGCATGGCTCGTCGAGGAACTGCGCGAGGATCGGTAGGGTCGCGACATAGCGGCCACCGCGACGCTCGACCGCATCGAACAGCTGGCGCAGCGTGCCGAGGTCACCGGCCTGGCCGGTCTCGGGCGACGCGAGCCCGTACACCGGCGCGAACACGCCCCACCGCCGGCCACCTTCGCCCGGCCCGCCCCACGCGCGCGTCGGTGCGGAGATCGCGAACGCCTCGCCCTGCCCGCCTGCGGCCCGCCAGCGCACGCTGTGATAGCCGGTCTCGCCGGTGAACACGGTCGCGCGGCGGATGCAGTGCACGGCACCACCGGGCCACGCATGCGAATCGCCCGGCAGCTCGAACAACCGGCCGTGCGCACGCACGAGCTGGCCGCTCTCGGTGGTGACCTCGATCTCCCACGGCAGATCGTCCTCGGCGGGCACCGCGAACGGCACGACAATGGCGCCATCCCAGCCGACCACGACGGGCGGAACGATCTCGTTCCACCTCTCGGCCTCGAGAACCCGGATCGCGTGCGCAGCGTCCTCGGCGTGCTCGATCGCGATCCCGAGATCCGGCGCCATCGCGCGCAGCACGGCGAGCACACTCTCGTCGGACGCGGCGGTCGGCTTGCCGTTCCACGCGGCGTACTCGACGTCGAGGCCGGCGACATCCGCGAGCTTGCGAAGTGGAGTCATGGAGCTCCGTGCGTCCGTACGTCGAGGCCGCGTGCGCGCACGAGGCTCTGGTGAGCGGCGCCCTCGACCACGATCAGCCGACGAGCCGCAGCCACCAGCCCGGCATCAGGCCGAGCTCGAGGATGATCAGCGGGCAGATCGCGATCACGAACAACAGGCCGCCCGAGCGGGTCGGCGCGAACGGCTGGTTGGCCTCGCGGAAGTACATCGCGGTGACGATCCGCAGGTAGTAGTAGATGCTGATCGCCGAGTTGACGACGCCCACCGCGACGAGCCAGAGGAGCTGGCCGTCGTAGACTTCCATCGCGGCCTTGAAGATGTAGAACTTGCCGAAGAAGCCACCGGTCGGCGGCACGCCACCCAACGAGAGCAGGCAGATCGTCATCGCGAGCGCGGCGCCCGGGTACTGCGCACCGAGGCCGGCCCAGTCGTCCACGAGCAGGCGTTCGCGACCCCTCGAGCCGACGTACGAGACGACCGCGAAGGCGCCCATCGTCGTGAAGCTGTACGCGATGAGGTAGTAGACGAGTCCGGCGTTGGCGGTGGTCGAGCCGAGGCCGAGGGCGCAGATCCCGACGAGCAGGACGCCCGCGTGGGAGATCGACGAGTACGCGAGCATCCGCTTGATGTTGTCCTGGCGGACCGCGGAGATATTTCCGATCGTGATGGTGATCGCGGCGATCACGACCATCGGACTCGCCCAGCCGAGCGTGCCGAACGGGATGATCTCGCCACCAAGCGCGATCCCGAACACGCGCATCATCGCGGCGATCGCAGCGGCCTTGACGGCCGCGGCCATGAACGCGGTGACCGGCGTCGGTGCACCTTCGTACGCATCGGGCGCCCACATGTGGAACGGGACCGC
>JAYUYE010000219.1:0-5080 GCA_043752985.1 Myxococcales bacterium | reverse complement strand
TGGCCGCGATCAATGCATGGCAAGCGTCGCGCGCCGTGCCGTGATCAGGTCCGCAGATAGCGCGTGAGCACGCGGGTCATGAGCTCCGGATCGCGGCTGCCGGCCAGCTCGCGCGCCGAGTGCATGCTGAGCATCGGATTGCCGACGTCGACCGTGGCGATGCCGAGCTGCGTCGAGGTGATCGGACCGATCGTGCTACCGCATGGAAGATCGGTCCGGTTCGCGTAGTGCTGCACCGGAACCTCTTCGTCGTGGCACAACCGCGCGAACATCGCCGCGGTCGCAGCGGTCGTCGCGTAGCGCTGCTGGGTGTTGACCTTGATCACCGGGCCGCCGTTGAGCTGCGGCTTGTGGCGCGGCTCGTGGCGACCCGCATAGTTCGGATGGACCGCGTGGGCCATGTCAGCCGACACGCACGACGAGCGCGCGCATGCCTGATGGAACGCCTCGCGATCACCGACCAGACGCTCGAGGATCCGCGGGAGGACGGCGCTGCCTGCTCCAGCGGCGCTCGCGCTACCGACCTCCTCGTGATCGAACAGCGCGATCACGCTGATCGCCGTCGGGTGCGGCGCGGCGATCATTGCGGTGAGGGCGGCGTGACACATCGCGAGGTTGTCGAGGCGCGCCGAAAAGATGAATTCATTCGCCTGTCCGCCGAGTGTGGGTGGCGTCAGATCGAACAGCATCAGCTCGCTGCCGGCGATCCGATCGGGCGCGACCTGCGCCGCATCCGCGATCAGCTCCGCCAGTGAACCGCCTCCGCTGTTCGCGAGCCCGAGGGTCGGGGCGAGGTGGTCCTGACGGTTGAGGATCAGTCCCTTGTCGTTGACCTCACGATCGAGGTGGATCGCGAGCTGGGGTACGCGGAGGATCGGTCGGTCGATGCAGACGAGGTGACTCGAGATCGCTCCGTGATCGTCGCGAACCAGCACGCGACCGGCGAGGCCGAGGTCGCGGTCGAGCCACGAGTTGAGCAGCACGCCTCCGTACACCTCCACGCCGAGCTGCGCGTAGCCCTCGGTCGCGTACTCCGGGTTCGGCTTGAGCCGGAGGTTCGGGCTGTCCGTGTGGGCGCCGATGATCCGGAACTGCGTGCGCTCCTCGGGGAGCACGAACGCGATCAGGTTCGTCCCGCTCGTCGTGACGTAGTACGCGCCCGCCGCGAGCTGGTCCCAGCGGTCGGTCTCGTCGAGCGGCTTGAACCCTGCGGCCGCAAGCCGGCGCTGGCCCTCCGCGACGGCGTGGAAGGGCGTGGGAGAGGCGCGTAGAAAGGCGAGGAGGTCGGCAGTCACGGTAGGACTGTATTTCAGAAACTGCTGTTCAGGGATCGGGCATCGCGCGCAGCTCGGTGCGGTAGCTCTTGTCGTCGCAGCGGAAGACGTGCTCGTAGCGCGTCAGGAACGCGGCGCCGTCGGGAACGAAGCCGACCCCGACGACGTTCGTGATCGTGACGGGCTTTTTGGCCGCGCCCTTCTGAAACGTGACCTTGCCGTTGCTGACGAGGAGGGCGCGGCCGTCTGTCGTCGAGTGCGACTTGCCCTGGCGAACGTCGGCGAACATCCCTTCGAACGTGAAGCCGAGTGTCACGAGCAGGCGATCGATCAGCGCTGCCGGCGCACCCTTCGCCATCGACAGCCGCAGCACCTCGCGCCCCGTCGCGATCTCGGTGAAGGACACCTCCATGGGGAGCTCGGCGCCGGAGCCGCCTTCGCCGCTCGCGGTTCGCGTCGCAACCATGCCGAGCGGGCTGTACGCGAATGCTTCCGCGAGTGTGGGACCTCGGGCCTTGCCGGGCGTCGGTGCCGCGATCGCCTTCGCGCTCGGCCGCGTCTTCAGCTTGGCGAGCGCGGGATCGACCTCGAGCCGCCACGCGAACCATGCGATGTGCCGCTTGCCCGCCGTCGCGAGGGTCTTGTCCGCATCGTCGAGCTTGCCGGCCTTGACCTGCGCGAGAAGGAGGTTTGCTGCGTAGCGGGCGACGAGGGAATCCTTGCCGATTGCGGCGGTGAACCGTGCTGCTGCATCGGTCCACTTCTTTTTGACGAGGAGCGCCTCTCCGGCTGCGTTCTCGAGCTTCGCCTCGAGTCGCGCGAGCGGAACCTTCTGCTTGGCAGCGTCGCCGGCGATCTTCTTCTTGCAACGCGTTCCCGAGACCGTGACGTCCGCGCCGTCCTCGGAGAGCTCCGCGGTCAAGGTGTCCCAGTCGGCGAGCGTGTCGTCGGCAAACGGAACGGTGGCACCGGCGTTCGTGAGCATCGGCCGCCCTTTCTTCAGCTCGAGCCTGATCCCGACGGGAAGGGGCTTGGCAGCAACGAGGGGCAGCGCGGCGAGCGAGGCGACGACGAAGGTGGCGAGACGCATCAGCGCCGAGTGGACCACGGAACCCGGCGGCGGCGTCTACCTGGCGTAGTGGCCGACGGCGGCCTGGATGTCGGCCGGCGTGGCGGGCACTGCTGCGCGACGTCACAGAGCTCGTGCGCCAGCATCGGATGGTGGCGATCGCGACGAAGGAGCCCGACCGCGTTGATGTGTCAGTCCCGGAGCCTTCGCCTGCGGTTGCGAGTGTGCCGGCCTGATGGATCCGGAGAAGACGCTCGCGCTGCCTACCACAACGGACGAGCTGCAAGCGCGACCACGCGGACCACGTGGGCCGCTGCGGTTCAGACCAGGAACCGATCGAGAGGTTCGAACACGCGCAGCAGCCCCCTTGAAAGCTGGCCGGCGTAGCCGGATTACGCGCCCGAGGAGGCGGAAAACCCTTCCGAACGGTCGCCCACTCGAGCCGGTCTTGGAGCATGCTCCGGCCGTGGGTCAGTACATGCGCTACTTCGCCGATGCAACCCTTGCCCTCAACGTGATCAAGAAGTCACTGAGCGTCGAGGATCCAAGCTTCAAGATCGACGGCGGCGAAGTGTCACGCGACGGCCAGTTGCTTGCCGAGATCGAAGTGAACAAGCCCGGCTCCGACATGTTCTCCGACGACGTCAACGGGATGATCAAGAAGCTGCAGGACGCGGGGGCCGCGCAGGTGACGCAGCGAATCCAAGGCACGCAGGCCGTCCTCGCCGTGCAGATCCTCGACGAGGTCGCCAACGCGATGGAGCTGCTCGGTCCGCTGTGGACCGTGCTGCAGCGGCTCTCGACCGGCCTGTGGCACATCGAGGGTCAGGGCTTCTACGACCAGGGACAGCTGGTCGCGAAGGTTTGATCGCGAGCGTGCTCAGATCCTCAGCCACCCGGCCTCGTAGGTCTCGGCGTACGATCTTCGTGCGGCAGCCGGCGCGGACGATCTGATGCGGGTGGTCGAGCTTCGACGATCGACGAGATCGGCGCTGTGTATGGTGTCCATCGCACGACTGCCTGTCGCTGGCTCGAAGAACGCTCACGAAGCGCACCAAGAGTGGGCTCCGCCAGTGGGTCCACGCTCTCGGAGATGCAGATCGTGCGGTTGCTCGAGAGCAACGTCGAGCTCGGCCTCCGGCGCGGGTTGCGCGAATAGAGCCACCGTTTGATGTCGTTCCGAGTCGGCCGGTTGCAGTATTTCTCGACGGCGTAACGTTTCGTCCGTCCAGGGCTCTAACCTGTCGTGCCGTCGATGAGGTGTCGCGCTGTCCTGCTGCTGATCGCGACGTGCGGCCTCGCAGCTGCGCAGCCGGCCCCCGTGCCCACGCTCTCGGGCAGGGTCGTCGATCGCATCACGGGCGCGCCGGTCGCCAGCGCGATCGTCGCGACCGGCAGCCTCGAGACCACGAGCAGCGACGATGGCCGGTTCGAGCTGAGGGGCGTGCCGACCGGGTGGTTCGACGTGGTGGTCGTGGTCGACAATTACGAGCCACTCGTGCAGCGCGCGCGAGCGGGCGTGCCGCTACAGATCGCGGTCTCACCGAGCGGCGAGCTCGGCGGCTCGGAGCTGATCATCATCGAAGAGAAGCGCAAGCTCGACGGTCAGGCCACGAGCTACGACGTGGGTCGCGACGTCGTGAGAACACTCCCCGGCTCGGGGAACGACGCACTCAAGAGCCTGCAGAGCCTACCGGGCGCGGCGCGCGTTCCGTTCGGGCTTGGCGGCCTGGTCCTCCGTGGCTTCGCACCGCGCGACTCCAACGTGTTCCTCGACGGCATCGAGGTGCCGATTCTCTACCACTTCGGCGGCCTGGCTTCGTTCTTCCCGAGCACGATGATCGACTCGATGGAGCTGGTGTCGAGCGGATACGGTGCGCGCTACGGCCGCGGGCAGGGCGGCCTGGTGGACATTCGCTCGCGTGCCGGTCGCACCGACAAATGGGCGATCGGCAGCGAGGTCAGCCTCCTCGACGCGAGCGTCCGCGCCGAGGGACCGGCGCGAGGCGGCAACGTTTCGATGGGCATACGGCGCAGCTTTGTCGACGCGGTGCTCGCCGCGGCGCCGATCAGCGACCTCACCCTCGCGCCGCGCTACCTCGACGCGCAGCTGCGGTGGCAGTCACGCTCGGGCAAGCTGACCGCACTCCTGTTCGGCGCCGATGACGGGATCAACCTCGGCACGGCGACCAACCAGCTCGACGCGCGACAGTCGTTCTTGCGCGCGGGCCTGCGCTACGTCGAGCGGCGCGGCGATCTCCAGCTGACCGTCGTGCCGTGGATCGGCTTCGACCGCAATGCGATCGTCACCGACAACGACCAGGTGATCCGCAGCAATGCGACGTTGGCGACGCGTGCGACCGCGCAGCGCGATCTCGAGCATGGGTTCGTCGCCGCCGGCCTCGACATGCAAGGCAATCGCTACGGCTACAGGCTCGATAACGAAGCACCGGCGCTGCCGGCTGGGACGACGATGTTCCCGGCGCGGATCGAGGGTGAGCGGTGGGCCTCCGACCTTGGAGCGTGGGCCGAGGTGTTGCACCGCTTCGCCGGCGACAAGCTGACGATCCAGCCCGGCGTGCGCGGCGAGCGCTTTGGCTTGACGCGCGAGTGGGTGCTCGATCCTCGGGTGACGGTTCGCCAGCAGGTGACGCCGAGCATCACCTTCACGCAGTCGTTCGGCCGCTATCACCAGCCGGCGCTCGCGACCTCGATCGACTACCAGCTCCCGGGCGAG
>JAYUYE010000218.1:0-5080 GCA_043752985.1 Myxococcales bacterium | reverse complement strand
TCTCCGGCGCGAGCTTCTCGCTGGTCGACCCGCGCAGGATGTCGAAGCCCTCGGCGAACGCCTGCATCACGCCGTACTCGATCCCGTTGTGCACCATCTTGACGAAGTGGCCGCTGCCCGACGGGCCGCAATGCAGGTAGCCGTCCTCGGCGGTGCCGCCATCAGCCAGACCTGGCGTGCGTTCGATGGTGCCGCGGCCAGGCGCGAGCGTTGCGAGCACGGGCTGCAGCTGGTGAAACGCATCGGCGTCGCCGCCGACCATCAGGCTGTAGCCGCGCTCGAGCCCGAACACACCGCCGCTCGTGCCGACGTCGAGATAGCGGATGCCCTGCGCCGCGAGCGCCTTCGCGCGCCGGACGTCGTCCTTGAAGTACGAGTTGCCGCCGTCGATCACGGTGTCGCCGGCCTCGAGCAGAGTGCCGAGCTCGATGACCGTGTCCTCGGTGGGCGCGCCCGCCGGCACCATCACCCAGACGGCGCGAGGCTTCGCGATCGCCGCGATCAGCGACGCCAGCGAGTCGGAGCCGCGTGCGCCCTCACCCGCGAGCTTCGCGACCGCATCCGGGCTGCGATCGTAGACCACGCATTCATGGCCGCCGCGCATCAACCGGCGCGCCATGTTCGCGCCCATCCGGCCGAGTCCGATCATTCCGAGTTGCATCGCGCGCGAGCTTACCCCGCCCGCGAATCACGATCGTGCGCGCGGGTCAGACGATGCGTGCCTGCGGGAGTCCCGTGTCGAGCGGGATCTCCGACAGGTTGCGCACGATCAACCACGCAACGAGCGCACCGACGATGGCGCCCATGATCGCATAGCCGTAGAGGTCCATTCCCTCGGCGTGGCTGGACGATGCGGCGAGCACGGCACCACCGATCTCGCCGCCGATCCAGCCGATGGCACCGACCGCGCCCCAGCCGCCGGGCCGGTTCTTCTCCCGGGCGATCGACGCGAGCTTCTTGCAGAACCAGACGAGAAAAATGATCTCCAGCATCGACCCCCCCCTGACAAGACCTTCAGACTACGCGCTTCTTGCGCGCACGTCGCTGGTCAATGACGAACGTGATGATCGGTAGCACCAGCACCGCAGGTAGGACATAGAACGCTGGTTCCGAGAGGTCGATCCGGCGCGGTCGATAGACGCCGCCGTGGAGCAGCGCCGTGCCGAGATACAGGACCAGGATCGCCAGGCCACAGTACGTCCACAGCCGCAGATCGATCACGGCGGTCGGCGGCACGACATGGATCTCCTGCGCGCGCAAATCGCTCGCGAGCACGCCGCGCCACTTGTCGAAGTCCCACAGGAGCAAGCCGACGGTGCCGAGCCACATCAGCGTGGCGACGATCGCCGTGACGGTGACGTGCGTGCTCCAGCAGAACGCGGTGATCGCGGTCAGCACCGGAAGCGCCAGCAGCGCGCCGACCGTGGCGAACCGCTGGGTGAACAGCAGCGCCGCCGCGACGAGCTGGACGACCCCGACGACCTGATAGAACCAGCCCGTCGCCTGCAGCGCGTGCAGGAAGTCGTGGAACGGACCGTGGTTGCGCGGATCCGTGAACGGCTGATCGAGCAGCTTCTTGAGCGCTGCCGGAATGAACGCGAATGCGATCAAGAACCGCAGATTCACGACGCAGACGTGGACCCAGCGGGTCGACCGCGCGCGCGCGAGCAGGCTCTCGAACACCGCGCGAGCTTAGCGCGACGCGAGGCTGCTACAGCTCGACGAGATCACGATCTGTCGCGTGTTCGAGTCGATCGTGACGTTGTCGAGGGGCTTGCCCGAATCATCGGTGACCCACATCTGGTCGCCGACCCGAAACGTCTTGCTCTGCACGCTGTTCGAGCTGATCGAGCTCGACGTCCCGCTCGAGAACCCTGGCTTCTCGCCGTAGAACACCTTGGCGGTCTTGCTGCAAGACGAGCGGATTGTCACCGACGCGGTCGTGGGCGCGGTGGGCGCCGACGCACGCTCGGGTTCCTGCGGTGCGTTCATCGCGGGTGGCGATCCGGAGTCATACTCGCTCGGGGCCGACTCGGAGGACGAGGTCGGACCGGTGCCCGACGACGCGGGCTGGGTGATCGGCATCAGGCAGCCCGTGAGCAGCAGGGCGGAGAACAGGGCGATTCGAGTCATGATGGGGGTCCGGACGTGCGCCTACCGGCGGGCGTCGCACACATTCGCGATGCGGTACGGTCGCCCCATGCTGTCGCGGGCCATTGCGCTCCTCGCCGTCGCCAGTGGGTGCGGCTCGTCCGCCACGGCAGATCGGTGCTCGCGCGCGGTCGACCACGTGTTCGCGCTGACCACGATGGGCGAGGTCTCCGCCGAGGAGAAGAAGATCATCGACCTCGCGGTCGGAGCATCACTCGGCCGCTGTCGCTCGGAGGGCCTCTCGGAGGCGCAGGCGAGCTGCATCCTTGCCGCGCGCGGCCTCGATTGGGACGAAGGACTCCGGGCGTGCCCGGCGTTCGCGGCCAGACCGCCGAGCTGGGTGATCGTCCGGCCGTCGCGCGAGGAGCGGATCCAGATCTTCGGCGGCACGCCAACGCCGGATGGACCGCGCCAGGGCCCCGGTTCGTATCGCTCGCTCGCTGGCACGCTGAAGAGCACGTGCGGTCTCGATGCGGCCGGGGCGATCCAGTGCTGGGGCCAGAAGATCACCGCGCCGGCAGGGACGTTCACGCTGCTGCGCAGCGATGACACCACGCTGTGCGGGCTCGACGGCGAAGGCCGCGTGCGCTGCGCGAGCAACGGGGCGCTACCGCTGCGCTTGCCGACCGAGCCACTCATGGACTTCGCGATCGCGCGCCATCGCGGCTGCGGGCTCCGCAAATCTGATGGCTCGCTCACGTGCTGGAATCACCTCGACGATGCGGGCTTGACGCCACCGGCGGGTCAATTCACGCAGGTCGTGCTCGCGGGTAGCGTGGCGTGCGCGCTCGGACTCGATGAACGCGTGACGTGCTTCGGCGATGAGCCGCTCGTCGCAGCCGACGCCCGGTTCCGGTCGATTGCAGTCGTCGGCGCCGGTCTGTGCGGCATCGTGGTCGACGGAACGATCGCGTGCTTCGGCGAAGGCGCGACGTCCGTCGGTGCGCCGCCGCCGGGGGCCTTTCGCACGGTCGAGTGCCGGCGCGCGCACTGCTGCGGCATCAAGGACGATGCAAGCCTCGCGTGCTGGGGGCCGCCTCACGAGGTCTACGATCCGCCGACGGGGACGTTCACGAGCGTCGGAGTGTTCATCCGTCACGCCTGCGCCGTGCGCACCGAGGGCGGAACGATCTGCTGGGGCGACAACGACTGGGGCGCGTGCAACGTGCCGCAGCGCTGACCATTTCACCTTCGCCATTCGATCGTTCAGCCGGATGAACAGCGGCGCCAGCGCGACGTGCCGGCAGTACGGCGCGATGAGGTTCGGCACCTGCTGCGTCCGCGCGCAGTCGCCGAACGCGAGCGTCCACCGATCCTGCTCGCACGACCGGCGAACCACCGCGAGCTGGCGCTCCCATAGATCCACCGTCCCCGGTACTTCGTCGCGATCGGCGCGCGCTCGAGCAAATGGGGGCCCCGATCCGGCGCACGCGGTGATCGCGTTCGACGCACGACCCTCGCGTTCGATCCAAGGACCCTCTCCGGGCGGTGTCATGGGCGCCCGGTAAGGTGGGGTAGTGCAGCTGATCATTGCCGAGAAACCGTCCGTCGCGCGTGACCTAGCGCGCGTGCTCGGGATCCGGCCGAGCGGCAAGCACAGCTTCGAAGGCGACGCGATCGTGATCTCGTGGTGTATCGGTCACCTCGTCGAGCTCGACGAGCCCGCGTCCTACGATCCTGCCTGGAAGGCGTGGCGCCTCGACACGCTGCCGATGCTGCCCGAGGTGTTCCGCCTGCGCGCCTCTCGCCACGCGGCCGACCAGCTCCGCGCCGTCACCGGGCTCATGCGGGAAGCTCGCTTCACCTCGATCGTCAACGCCTGTGATGCCGGCCGCGAGGGCGAGCTGATCTTCCGCTACGTCCAGCAGTACGCCGGTGCGCGCGCACCGACCCGCCGCCTGTGGATCTCGTCGCTCACTGACGAGGCGATCCGCCGCGGCTTCGCAGCACTTCGCCCGGGCTCTCAGCTCGATGCGCTCGGCGATGCCGCGCGCGCTCGCTCCGAGGCGGACTGGCTCGTCGGCATGAACGCCACGCGCGCGGTCACCACGCGCGGCCGCCAGGCCGGCCACACCGCGCTCTATTCGATCGGCCGCGTTCAGACCCCAACGCTCGCGATGCTCGTCGAGCGCGAGCGCGCGATCCTGGCATTCGTTCCACGCGACTACTGGGAAGTCCGCGCCGAGCTGCGCACCACGACCGGCGAGAAATTCTCTGCCGTCTGGCGGTTCGGCAAGCTCGCGCGCCTCGCCACCGCTGCGATCGCCGACGCCATCGTCGTGCGCGACCGATCCGAGCCCGCCGTCGTGGAGCGCATCCGCGCCCGCACCACGCGCGAGCCGCCGCCGCTCCTCTTTGATCTCACCTCGCTCCAGCGCACTGCGAATCGTCGCTTCGGGTTCAGCGCGCAACGCACCCTCGAGCTCGCGCAGGCGCTCTACGAGCGCCACAAGCTCCTCACCTACCCGCGCACCGACTCGCGTCACCTGACCACCGACGTCGTGCCCGAGCTACCCGCACTGTTCGCCGCCCTCGACTCCGGTGACTACGCGCCGTTCGCCGCGCGGCTCCGCGCGCAGCCGCC
This sequence comes from Myxococcales bacterium, assembly GCA_043752985.1. Taxonomy (GTDB): domain Bacteria; phylum Myxococcota_A; class Polyangia; order Haliangiales; family Haliangiaceae; genus JABFXX01. The sequence continues at coordinate 345 of JAYUYE010000218.1, read as the reverse complement.
GAGACCGGGCCGCCGCATCGTCGACGACACCAAGGTCCACGATCACCACGCGATCATCCCGACCGGCATCGGCGCCCGCCTCGAGTCCCTCGATCGCGACGAGCGTCGCCTCTACGATCTCGTGGTCCGCCGGTTCCTCGGTGCCTTCTTCCCTGACGCCGAGATCGCGCTGACCGAGGCCTGGATCCGCGTCGGGCCGCCCGGCGCTCCCCTCGATCTCGGCGCCGAGCCGCCACGCGATGTGGCGTCCGAGGCGAAGCCAGAGCCCGATGCGCCGATGGTCGACGCGCTGCCGCCGCCGCCCGATCGCTACCTCGCGCGTGGCCGCGTGCGCCTCGTCGCCGG
>JAYUYE010000217.1:0-5087 GCA_043752985.1 Myxococcales bacterium | reverse complement strand
CCTGGATGAAAGTCGTCGCCTGGTCGATCGCGTTCGCGAACGCGACCTCTTGCCCGCTGGAGTAGTAGAACAGCCGGCAACCGCGATCGCGCACGAGGTCGCGGATCACGAGCGTCACCTCGATCGCATCACGACCAAGGCGTGACTGGTCGCGGCAGATGATCACGTCCCCGCGCTTCGCCTCCGCGATCAAGCCTCGAAGACCCGAGCGATTGAGGAAGTCGTCGCCCGAGCGACCATCGTCGACGTAGTCACTGCGCGGCTGCTCGGTGAGCTCCATGCGTGCGATCAGCTCGTCGCAGCCCCGGGTCTGAACGTCGAGGCTGAACTGCTGCTTGCCGTCGTCGTTCTTGGACCGGCGTCGATAGGTGCGGATCGTCAATGTGCCCTCGTGTTCATGCGTGAACGTCCAGAACCGCCCGAATCATCCGGCGGCGCGCTGTTGGTCGCAATCGGTCGGTTCGGTGATCGCGGTGGCAAACATCAGCTCCCGCCGGACCAACACCCGAGCGAGTGTCCGTGCAAGGGAACGTCCGTCTCCGAGGGATTTGAGCTGCACAATGGGTCGCGCGTTCGTGTTGGCTGCCGGCTTCATCAATGAGTACCGGCGATGACTTGGCATTCGCAGACGTCGTTCGGTGAATAAGTGCAGATCTCCAGACAAGGCCGCGTGCGCTCTCCGCTTTCGCGAGGCACTGCTGCGAGCCGGCCAACCGCGGAAAAGCTCGCCGCGATCACGCCACATCCCCTAAACATCGTGGGGTAGATGGGGTCGGTACTTGCCCTCGACTTTCCAGACATGCGGACCACGGGCGTCATGATCGTCGTCGGGCGTCGGCGTCAGACGCCCCGAGAAAAAAGTCCGCTATTGGATTGTCCACTTCAGCATATGCGTTCGGCCTAATCGAGGAGCCTTTGACGGCCGGCGAGGATGGTGCCTGCCTGCGCCGAACTCGGGTCTAAGCGCGCCTCCCGCCAACCCGCGCAGCGTGATCCGGACCTCGCTGCGCTGGAGCTTGAGGTGATGGCGCACTACGCCCCACCTCACCGTCTTACCGAGCGGGCTCCTGAGCAGTAGCTTGTAAATGGAGCGGTTTCAGCCGCTTCGAAAGTTGCCCCGACCCGTGGGGTGGCGAAAGCTGAGCTCCGAGGCGGCCGGTCAGGCCGGTGCGGTAAGGTGACAACATCGTCGTGAAGTCCGACATCCTCAAGCTGCTGCTCCAGAGCCACGTCGACGGCGACGAGACGTCGTTCCGGCGGGCCGCCCTGCAGCTGGCTGCCGCGGAGAGCAGCGCGGGCCATGTTCATGTGGCCGAGGAGATCCGCGCGATCGTTGGCCGGATGTCGCCGGTGGCTACGCGCCGCCAGGCCGTCGTCGATATTGCGCAGCCGCGCGGTGAGCTTGCCGACATCCTCGAAGGCGGTCACCGCGACGAGAAGCTCGCCGACATCATCCTTCGTGATGACGTGCGTGCGCTGTTTCAGCGGTTGATAGTCGAGAACCGCTCGCGCCAGCGGCTGGAGCGCTTCGGCGTCGGGCCTCGGCGACGGGTGCTGTTCGAAGGACCGCCTGATTGCGGCAAGACGCTCGCCGCTGCCGTGCTTGCCGGAGAGCTCGGTCTTCCGCTGATGACGGTGCGGCTCGACGCGCTGTTCTCGCGGTTCCTGGGCGCCACGGCGAGTCACCTGCGCACGGTGTTCGCGGAGATGCCGCGTCGGCCGGGCGTCTACTTGTTTGACGAGGTCGACTCGCTGGTCAAGGCGAGGGGGGATTCACACGACGTCGGCGAGGTTAACCGCGTCGTGACGGCGTTCCTCCAGCTGCTCGATGCCGACCAGAGCGCGAGCATTCTCGTCGCGGCCACGAACCACATCGGGCTGCTCGATCGCGCGGTGTTCCGCCGGTTCGACGTCATTGTTCCGTTCCAACCGCCGGGCCTCGACGAGATCCGGGAGCTGCTGCTGTTCCGTCTCCGCTATCACGGTCTCTCCGACGCAGACGCTGTCGCGCTGACGCCTGTTGCTGCGGGCTGGAGCTTCGCGGATCTCGCCAGGGCGTGTGACGACGCGCTCCGAACCATGGCGCTCGACGACCGCGATCGGATCGCACCCGCAGACGTTGCGGGCGCTCTCGCCGAGCTGCACAAGCGACGTCCTGACTCCGGGGGGTAGAGATGGTGACGACGGGCGGGCGGCTTCCCCTGTTGCGGGATCGAATCACCGCGGCCGAGACCTACGTTGCTGGGAACAATGCGCCACGGCGTTTCATCCCGGTGCGCACTCCGCGCGATCACGGGCAGTATCTGCTCGAGCAACTTGCGGCTCTCCAGGCCGAGGTGGCCGCACGGCCCGCGGACATGCGGAGCGAGCTCGCACAGCGCGAAGTCGTCGCCGTGATTCCGCACCCAGGCGCTCCTCTGGTCGTCGATGCGTTAGGGAGCCGCGTCGACCACGTGATTGGCATCGATCCAGACACGGGTGTGGTTCTCATCGACGCGGCATCCGCGAGTCTCGTCACGCTCACAAAGAAGATCGAGATCTACGCGGATGACGCGAGCCCTGCACATAAGCTAGCTCCAGACGGAACGATCAAGCGCGCGCGCGAAGGCATCGTTGCCCCGATCGAGCTCATCCACATCGCTCGGATCGAGCAGCTCGCTGGCGGGAGACTGCGTTCGCATCCGATCGAACCTGATCGACACCGTTGGTTCGAAGTCGGCTGTCGCGGCGGGTACCGGTATCCCGACCACACCCGCGCGAGTCGGGCGCAGTTGATGACCGCGCTCACGAAGCTCCAGCTGCTCGACCTCGCTCGAATCCCCGAGATGTACGAGGCGGCGGAGATGGCGTACTTCTTCCTGCGCCTTACCCCGATGCAACTCGATGCGGTGATCGCAGCGGCCGACTGTATCTTCGAGGTGGATGTTGCTCCGCCACTGCTGCGTGATCAGTTCTTGGCGGATGATCCGCGCGGCGTCGTGCGCGACTTCGTGCTCAGAGCCCCGCCCGTTGACGCGCCGGCGGTGATCATCGTCGACACCGGCATCGCGAGTGCGCATCCGATGCTCACGGCAGCGCTCTTGCCCGGAGCGATGGCCAGGCATCTTCCCTCGCCCGACGACACGCATGGGCACGGCACCAAGATGGCTGGCCTCGCGCTGTATCGGGACGTTGGTGCGGCCTACGAGGATGGTCATGCCGCAGCGAATCACTGGATCCAGAGTGCGCGGCTGCTGATCGCGCCGAATCAGGGCGAAGCGGTGGACGAGCATCGGCGAGCCTGGCCGCTTTATACGCAGGAAGCGATCGAAGGGGCGGAGCTGGCCGATCCGGGCGATCGCAACCGCATCTTCGCCTTGACGGTCACGCGTTCGATGCAGCTGGGCGCTGACGTCGTGACACCAACGACGCTGGGGAGTCTGGCCATCGACGGCCTCGCGTACGCACGCGGCGCGGAACGCCTGATCATCGTCAGCGCGGGCAATGCGCGTCAGGAGCAGTGGCTGACCCTCGCCGAGCAGTTCCCGCAGGGACAGCTCGCCGAGAAGGTTCACGATCCAGCGCAAGCGGCCAACGTGCTCACCGTGGGAGCGTTCACGTCCAAGATCGCTCTCCCGGACGAACAGATCTACGAAGGCGCACGTGTCGTCGCGCTCGCGCGTGGCGGTATCTCGCCGTACACGTCGTGCGGGATTGCGGGAAGCGGCTGGCCGATCAAGCCCGACGTCGTCATGGAGGGTGGCAACCTCGCCATCTCGCCGGGATTGCCCGATGCGCAGGTGTCCACACTTTCTACGTTGACCACCAGCCGCCGGTTCGCCCTGGGCCGGCCGCTTGGGTTCATGTCCATGACGAGCGAGGCAACCGCGCACGTTGCTCGGCTTGCCGCCGACATCTGGTCGCTGGAACCCGACCTTCGTCCGGCAACCGTGCGCGCGTTGATCGTGCACGCCGCATCGTGGACGCCCGAGATGCTCCGGCAGTTTCCGACGACGTCCGACCGCGTGTGCGGGTGTGGATACGGCGTACCCGATGAAGCGTTTGCTCGTGATTGCGCAACCGATCGAGCCACGATCGTCATCGAGGATGCGATGCCGAACGTCGAGGTCGATCATGTACCGCGCGCGGAGCCGCCCCGCCGGATCGGGACCCCGTTGCTGCGAGCCGTGAGGCGCCGACGGCTGAAGCTGTACCGCCTGGAGATGCCCGACGAGCTCGGGGCTGCCGAAGAGGTAGAGCTTCGAGTGACGCTGTCGTTCTGCTCAGAACCGAACAAGTTCCGGAAGCGGACCTACTATGGCCTCGAGCTCAAATGGGACATGCAGGGTCCTCACGAGCTGGAGACGCAGTTTCTCGAGCGCGTGAACCACGAGCACCGAGCACCGGATCCCATGCGTCGCGGCAGGCGGCTCCGTCCCACCATCGCCACCGAATCTTTCCCGTGGGCCATCGGGCCACAGCTGCGCGGACGGGGCACCGTGCAGAGTGATCGATGGCGGGGACGCGCAGTTGATCTGGCGGGCCCGAAGTTGATCGCGGTCATTCCAGTGCAGGGATGGTGGGCGGACCGGCGCGCACTCGCGCTCGAGACAATGCGGTTTTCGCTCGTGGTGACCGTACGCGCCGCCGGCATCTACGAGGTGATCAAGCAGCGGATCGCCGTGCCGGTCGAGGCGGAAGTTCCGCTCTGAGTAGACGTGAGTCCAGGGAAGTGGATCGAGGCATGCGTGCTTCGAGGAGGGGTTTGGAATGAAGTGCCGTGAGCGTGACGCGCTTAGGTTCGATGTGTTCGCAGCGTTCATCGCGCAAATTGCTGAACGCGGTGCATCGATCTGTGCGTGATCCACTACGCCTGGATCCACTGCAAAGTGGATTTACTGCACGTCGTTTGGTTCTTCCTCCGTAGTCACGCAACCTCGCGCTCTTTCGAGTGTCTGCAGTACCGGCCGAGCGCTCGAGCGGCCAAAAGCAACTCGCCTGTGACCTGCCGGATCTTTGCGGTGTCTTCGCGGGTTCTACAGTCTCGACCTCGCCTCGCGCCGACAGCTACACTGGCGTCGTGAAGGGGCGCCGGGGTGTGGTCGCGA
>JAYUYE010000216.1:0-1937 GCA_043752985.1 Myxococcales bacterium | reverse complement strand
GTGAGACCGCTGCGCGCGATGGTCGTGTTCGTCGCGATGATGCCGTCGAGCGCGAGCTCGAGCGCGAGGTCCGCGACCGCGTCGATATCGTCGTCGGCGAGGTCGGGCGCGATCTTGACGACCAGGGGAACGCGGCGCACCGGGGAGACGAGATCGCACGCGGCGCGCACCGCGGTCAGCAGCGGGCGCAGCTTGTCGATGGCCTGGAGGTCGCGGAGGCCCGGCGTGTTCGGTGAGCTGACGTTGACGACGAGATAGTCGGCGAAGCTCGCGAGCCGCGTTGCGCTGGCGGTGAAGTCGTCGACGGCACCGGCCTCTGCGACGCGCTTGGTCTTGCCGATGTTGACGCCGACGATTCCGGCCGGTCGATGCGCGAGGCGGCGCGCAGCTGCGGTCGCGCCGTCGTTGTTGAAGCCGAGGCGGTTGATCAGCGCGCGGTCGCGCGGCAGGCGGAACATCCGCGGCTTCGGGTTTCCGGGTTGCGCCTCGGCGGTGACGGTTCCGATCTCGACGAAGCCAAACCCGAGCGCGAGCAGCGCACCGACGCCCTTGGCATCCTTGTCAAAGCCTGCGGCGAGACCGAGCGGACCGGGAAGCTCACGGCCGAACGCTGTCACGCGCAGCTCGGGGGCGCGGACCGCGAACATCCAGCGCACCAGCGCGCCGAGGCCCGGAGTCGCGACGAGCAGGCGCAACAGCGCGAACGACACGCGGTGCGTGCCCTCGGCGGGGAGCCGCTGGAGCACGAGCCAGTACAGGAAGCGGTACATCAGGCGCGCGCATCCTAGCCGATCCGCGCTGGCATTCGACCTCGAGGCAACGCGCTGATCCGCGCTACGCTGCGGCGATGCGAGGCCTGTATGTCGCGCTGCTCGCGGCAGGATGCGGCTTCGAGCTCCGTCCGGGGAGCACGCCGAGTGTCGATGCGACGGCCGCGCTATCGAATGGTCAGAACGGGCGCTGCGACGCAACCGCGGCGCTCGGCGGGACCGGAACCGGCGCGCTCGCGGGCGGCGCGGGAGGCGTCGAGAGCTCACCGACGGGACGCCGCGGTCTCCCCGACACCACGACATCCACCGATGGCAGCGGCGGCGGCGGCGGTGGCGTCGGGCGGATCTACCTGCGCTCGCGCGCTGGCGGCATCGTGATGAACGGCGGGATCGTGAGCCCGACGCCGGTCGCGACGGGCACCGACTTCTTGCAGTGATCAACGCGCGAAGCTCGCGTAGCGCAGGCCGAGGGGGCCGCGGCGCGGTGTCAAAAGGGTCGAGTATCTCGGTGGCGGAGTTGCAGTCGAACGTGCAGCGCTCGTGACGGCCGGGCGCGGTGGATGGTGGTTCACGCGCTCCGGCGCATCTGACGCCGGCGGGCATCTGCGATGAACGCTCGCAACCGGCCGCGACGATCGACGGTCAGGCGCCGGAAGGCCTGCGCGAGCGGATCACTCGGCCGGTCGAGATCAAGCCGACGGCCGAGATGATGCGACTCGATCACGTCGAGGTTCGCGAGTAGCTCCAGCAACTCGCGCTCGCGGTTCGCGTTGCCCATCTGATGGCCTTCGCCGGGTGCGAGCGGCCGGGTCAACGTCTGAACAATCGCGGCTTCGATCGCAGGTTCGAGATCCTCAGGTGATCGCGAGCCGTGTAGCACCTCGCTCGTGGTGGGGATCGCGCCGGGCAGCCGGGGCACGGGCTCCCAGACCGGTGCCACCGGGGGGCGCGGTTTCGGCCGGAGCGTTGAGGGCGAGACCAGCGCGAGGCGTGGCGACTCCCGGCTGATCGCCAGCCTCGAGGGCGATGCTGTCGACGATGTTGATGGATTCGCCGGAAGGAGCTCGATCGCGGTGAGTGGCATGAGAGCGCTATCGAACGCCCTCGCGATCGGTTGCGTGACGATGTCGTGAGGACGTACCGACAACCTCCGGAGGGACAGTAGCG
>JAYUYE010000215.1:0-1939 GCA_043752985.1 Myxococcales bacterium | reverse complement strand
CGGGACCGCGCCGGACAGAGCCGGATCGTTCATCGCCGCGCTTCCCGAACGAAGGACCCCGGCTCGTCGAGCGGAGACGGGCTCGTCTGCGTGCTCGGGACGATCGGCGGGCTCGCCTTGGAGCGTTCGATGGCGTCGACGGTCTCGCCAATTCGCGCGACCCGGGCCGGCCAGGTTTCATTGCGCATCGACTCGCAGCGCTGCTTGCGCGCATCGAGAGAGCCTTCGTCGAGCGCCTTGTCGAAGGCCGCCGAGGTCTCCTGCGGCGTGTCGGCGATGTGCGCGAGGTGCTTGAACGGCAGCACCTCGGGCATCGAGGTCGAGATCACCGGAACGCCCGCGGACAGATATTCGCGGAGCTTGAGCGGGTTGATGAACTTCACGTTGTCATCGATCCGGTACGGGATCCAGCCCACATCGAAGCCCTTGCAGTACGCGGCGAGCTCGTCGTGCTTCTTCTGGCCGAGGAAGTGGACGTTCGGTAGCGCTTCGAGCGCGGTGAGGTCGACGTGCTTCTGACCGATCAGCGCGATGTGGACATCGGGCCGCGCCCGCGCCATGCCTTCGATCAGCTTGTAATCGATCAGGTCGCGCAGGGTGCCGAAGAACCCAAGCCGTGGGCCGGGGATCGCCGCCAGGTCCGCGGGGATCGCGAGGTCATCCTGCAGCGCTCGCGCGAACGACGCGAAGTTGACGCCATGGGGCGCGAACTGCGTCAGCTTCGAGTGCTGGCTCTTCGAGTCGACGAGCGCCTGGCTCGTACAGAACGTGACGTCGACCTTCGCGAGGAGGCGCTTCTCGGCGGCGATCGTCGCCTGCGCGTCGAGCGCCGTGAACGTCGACCACTCGTCGACACAGTAGTAGACCGCGAGCTTCTCGCCGAGCGTGCCGACGTAGTCGACCGTGTTCGGCAGGAACGTCCACAGCTGGAAGTCCTTGATGCCGAGCTGGTAGCGCAGCACGCGGATCGTGGCGCGGATGATCTGCTGGTTGATCTTCGTCGCGACCCGGCTGTGGGGCAGGGGGAGCACGAGTGGCGTCGCGACCCACAGGTCGTTCTCGACGTTGATCGCGCCCTTGGCGAACTCGACCAGCTTGCGCTTGATCTTGCCGACGTCACGCGCCGATGACAACGACGGCTTGCGGGTTCCGAGCGAGTTGAGCCACAGCACGCGGCGCGTCTTCGCGAGCTCGCGCAGCACGTGATGATTCGAGGTGTGGTCCTCGTGCCAGTCCTTGGAGAAGGCAATGATCGGAGTGTGCTCGCTCATCAGTCCTCGACGAGAACGGTGCCGGCGACCTTCGACGCGCCGAGCTGCTCGATGGCCTTGCGCAGGTCGCGCGTGGTCGAGCTTCGCGACCGCACGGCGAGCAACACGGTATCGGCCGCATCAGCCATGAGATTGACGTCGGCCGAACCGAGCACCGACGGTGCATCGATCACGATGTGGTCGTAGCCGCCGAGGCGAAGCCGATCGAGCGCGATCGAGAACGCCGGGCCATCGAGCAGCTGGGTCTTCTCGATCTTCGGGTTCACGGCAGCGACATGCAGCCAGAGCTGCGGGATATCGATGAAGCTCCACGGCATGTTCGGCTGGTGGCGGTGCGCAGCGAGCTGCTCCGCGAAGCACCACGACGGCAGAAACCTGAACGCGCTCGCCAGCTGCGGCCGGCGGAGATGCGTCTCGACCAGCAGGACCTTGGCTCGGCCACACTCGGCGAGCGCGAGCGCGAGGTTGATCGCGGTCGTGGTCTTCCCATCGCCCTCGCGTGGGCTCGACACGACCACGCACTGCGGGCGACCCACCTCGAGCAGATGGTGGCGCAGCACGCGGAACGACGCCGAGCGCTCCGAGTCCGGATCGATCATCAGCGCGAGGCGCGGGTCCGGGCGGCTATCCGTCGGCAGCGCGTGCTCGGTCAACCCGATCTCCGGCGG
>JAYUYE010000214.1:0-1940 GCA_043752985.1 Myxococcales bacterium | reverse complement strand
GCGCGTCGAGCTCGGCACGCAGAACTCGGTGAGCGTGCACCTCACGCTCGTGCCGCACATCCGCGCGGCCGGCGAGTTCAAGACCAAGCCCACGCAGCACTCCGTCCAGAAGCTCCGCGAGATCGGCATCCAGTGCGACGTGCTCGTGGTCCGTTGCGAGCAGCTGCTCGACGAGGCCACGATCAAGAAGATGGCGATGTTCTGCTCGGTCGCGGCCGACGCGGTGTTCCAGTCCGTCGACGTCGACACCGTGTATCGCCTGCCGCTGATGCTGAGCGAGCAGGGGCTCGATCAGAAGCTCGCCTCGCTGCTCAACATCTGGTCGCGCGCGTCGCGGCTCGCGGCGTGGGAAGAGGTCGTCGCGCGGATCACGGAGCCCAAGCGCAAGGTGACGGTCGGCTTCGTTGGCAAGTATGTCTCGCTCGTCGAGGCGTACAAGAGCCTCAACGAGGCGCTGCTCCACGGCGGCATCGCGAACGACTGCCGCGTCGAGATCAAGCACATCGATAGCGAGGAGCTCGAGAAGACCGGCGTCGCGCAGCTCGCGCAGTACGACGGCATTCTCGTCGCACCGGGCTTCGGCGCCCGCGGCACCGAGGGCAAGATCGCGGCGGTTCGCTACGCGCGCGAGAACAAGGTCCCGTACTTCGGGATCTGCTTTGGCATGCAGATGGCGTGCATCGAGTTCGCGCGCCACGTGTGCGGGCTCGAGAAGGCGAACTCGACCGAGATCGATCCGGCCACCCCGCACCCGGTCGTCGACCTGATGCCCGACCAGCGGGGCGTCACCGACAAGGGTGCGACGATGCGGCTCGGTGCGTATGACTGCAAGCTCAAGACGGGCACGCGCGCCGCCGAGGCGTACGGCACCACCGACATCAGCGAGCGGCATCGCCACCGCTGGGAGATCAACAACAACTACCGCGACGCACTCGAGCGCCACGGCATGGTGCTCTCCGGCCTGTCGCCCGATGGCCGGCTCGTCGAGATGATCGAGCTCCCGCAGCACCCGTACTTCGTCGCGTGTCAGTTCCACCCCGAGTTCAAGTCGCGGCCGAGCGCGCCGCATCCGCTGTTCTCGCGGTTCGTGAAGGCTGCGCTCGCGCGCCGCCCGTAGCGACCACGCAAACAGTTACACGCCTCGCGCGCGCCTCATGTACGGGTCTGGCGCGCGCAGGTGTGCGGGGATGCGCGTCCGCGCGAGCGCCACGACCGCTGCGGCGCTGCGCGGCTCGGCGCGGAACTGGCACTGTTGCCCGGCATGAACAGCATCAATGCGAATCAGCCTGAGGACACCCACGAGGATCTCGTGGGTACGAACGCGGTCACCAAGATCCGCGAGCTCGTCGCGCAGGCGCAGACCTGCTTCTTCTGCACCGTGATCGTCAGCGGTCAATCGGTGAAGACGCGACCGATGGCGGCGCAGGAGGTCGACTCCCAGGGCCACCTCTGGTTCCTGGGCGCGAGCGACAGCGTGGTCGTCCGCGAGATCGGCCAGGACCCCAAGGTCCAGCTGATGTTCCAGGGCTCCCCGCACTCGGACTTCCTGACGCTCTACGGGCACGCCACGCTGAGCCGCGACAAGGCGAAGATCGACGAGCTGTGGAAGCCGCTGATGAAGACGTGGTTCACCGAGGGCAAGGACGATCCGCGGATCACGGTGATCCAGGTGGCGCCCGCCGAGGGCTACTACTGGGACACCAAGCACAACAAGGTGATCGTGCTCGCGAAGATGGTCGCGGGCATGCTGATCGGCAAGACGCTCGACGATTCGATCGAGGGCCGCATCCGCGTGTAACTTCGCCGGCCGTGGCGGTCCACAACGGGGGGGAATGTGCGGTTCACGCCGCGGCGGCGGGCCGCGCCCGGTCGACGAGCTCGCGACCGGCGGTCGGCGTCGAGATCGACCGCGAACGGGGCGACGACCGGAGCGCTGGGGC
>JAYUYE010000213.1:0-5092 GCA_043752985.1 Myxococcales bacterium | reverse complement strand
GAGATCCGTTCGATCGTGTGCTCGCGGAACGTGGGGCGACAGAACGCGAGCAGCTGGTGCTCGAGCTCCGCAGCGCTCGCGGGGCGCGCCCGCGGATCGAGCGCCATGGTCTGCAGGATCAGATCCTCGAGGGCGGGCGGGAGGTCCGGGCGGTGCTGGCGCGGCCGCACGAACTCGCCGGACATCACCCGGTACATGAGCTGGTTGTAGTTCTCGCCGTGGATCGGCACGGAGCCGATCAACATCTCGTACAGGACCACGCCGACGGCGTAGAGGTCGCACGCGAAGGTCAGGTGACTGTCACCGCGCGCCTGCTCGGGCGACATGTAATACGGCGTGCCGAGCACGAGGCCGGTCGTGGTCAGCCGGAACTCGTTATCGAGCCCCGCGGCGCGCGAGATGCCGAAGTCGAGCAGCTTCACCATCTCGCCGCGGCTCTGGCGGACGAGGAAGACGTTGTCCGGCTTGAGATCGCGGTGAACGATGCCGGCACCATGCGCGGCGGCGAGCGGCGACAGAATCGCGCAGCCGAGCTCGCACGCGACCTCGATCGGAAGCGGCCCGGTCGCGCGCAACCGGGCGGCGAGTGGCTCGCCTTCGAGGAACTCCATGACGAGGAACGGCTCGCCCTGCAGGCTGGTCCCGATGTCGGTCACCTGCGCGATGCCTTCATGGCCGATCTGCGATGCCGTGATCGCTTCGCGATGAAAGCGCTCGACCATCGAAGGACTGCTGAGCTCCGGATTCAGAACCTTGATCGCGACGCGCTTGCGCAGCTTGATGTGCGTTCCGACGTAGACCGCACCCATGCCACCCACGGCGAGCAGACGCTCGATCCGATACTTGTCGTCGAGCATGGTCCCTGCGGCCAGCTCGCGAGTCGGTGCCGCTTCCTCCACGTGCCGCAAGGATAAGGCACCAAAGAGGGGAATTCATCCTTATCAGCGGCTGTCGTCCTGAGAATCCTCTGGAGGGCGCCCAGGGCGCAGAGTGCCCCGACGACAGCACGGGGTGCTCTCACCGCCACCTACCGTTGCGACGACTTCGCGGGTGGGTATGCCTCAGTCATATGCAGCCCATCTCCAGAGAAACCGTCGTCGATCGTCGTCAACCCTCGATCCGCTGGAGCGCCGTCCTTGCCGGGGCTGCGTTCGCCATCGGGCTGTGGGGTGTCCTCCAGGTTCTCGGCATCGGTGTCGGCCTCGCGGCCCTCGACCCTGATGACGCGATGTCTGCGCGCAGCGCCGCGTACGGCACCGGAATTATTTCGGTGATCGCACCGCTGTTCGCGATGTTCGCCGGTGGCTACCTCGCCGCGAAGCTCGCGAACACCTACGACCGCCGCGTCGCGGCCGCGCATGCCGCCGTGGTCTGGGGCGTCACCGCAGCAGCCGGCCTCCTGTTCACGCTGTGGATGGCGTCGCAGGCAGCGCTGGGCGCGACCAACGCCGCTGACAAGATGGATCGTCAGCAGGGTCAGCAGGTCGGCGTCGTCAGCGATGCGGAGACCGAGGCGCGCGATGCGCTCGTGCCGATCAACAACCGCCTGCGCCTCGCCGGCAAGCCGGTGATCAGCGCAGAGCAGCTGGTGGCCGCCGTGGGCAGCGCGACCGATGACGGCGAGGTCGACCGCGAGGATCTCGAGCAGAGCATTGCCAAGCAGACCGCGCTCTCGAAGGACGAGTCCGCCGCGGTTGCGACGGAGCTCGGTTCGCGCGTCACCACGATCGCGCAGCGCGCCACGCGATCGACTCCGCAGCAGCACGACGCGATGAACGCGGCCGAGATGGCAGGCAAGGGTCTGCTCGCACTCGGCGTCGCGATCCTGCTCGGTCTCGTGACCGCGTTCGGTGGCGCGCTGCTGGCGGTGCGCCGGTTCGGGAAGGACGATGACCGCGGCGGTCGCGTCATGCGCGACACCGACGTGCCGGTGCCCACCACGGCTCAGTATCCGACCATGCCGCCGACGACGACCGGCTACTGAAACCTTCCCCTCGTTTCGATGCAGCACGGCCCGTAATACGGCGGGCCGTGTCGGTTCTGCGTTCGGGTGATGAGGCGCCACTCGCCGCGCGGGCGAACCGGTCGTTCGCACCAACGACGGATCGCGGGCCGACAGCTACGAGCGCGTGATCGGCAGCGAGCCACCCGGCCCGCCCGAACCGGATGGCCTGCGCCGATCGCGCGACGCACACAGGTGCGCAGCACACGTGCCGCGCTCGAGCACCTGCAGCGGCGCGCTCAGTGCGCCCCGACCAGCGGCCGCGCCTGCACGATGAACAGCTGGTCGTCGACGAACACCCACTCGATGTCGAGTCGGTCGTTCTTGAACACCTTGGTGATCTTGCGCGCCGAGTCGGCAAGGAGAATCGCCATCGCATTGGTCAGGACGGGCTTGCCGATGTCGGGGTTCGGCACCTCGCGGACGCCGCCCTGGGCGTCGAACACGAGCTTCGTCGGCTCGGCGGAGCGACTGAGAATGCGGATGCCGTGGTTGTACCAGCTGACGATCAGGCTCTCCGGGACCTGCTTGCCGTCGACGACCGACATGCCGAGGCCGGTCTTCGCGTTGATCGTGTAGTTCTTGTCGTCGGTCGGGTCGGTCGGATGCCGTGTGACCAACACACCGGCTGAGGTTGCCGGCACGCCGATCTGGATCAGCACCGCGCTGAATACCTTGAGCGGCTCGATCCCGGCGCGCTGGCGATCTTCGAACGCCACGTAGTTGAACGTGCTCGCCCACACGCGTTTGATCGCGTCGACCACGGCGGCGGTGCCGCGCATGTTCGGAACGGTGTCGTAGAGTCCCGCGCCGTTGAAGTCGTCGAGATCCTCGGCGTTACCGCTGCTGCGCACGAACACGCCACCTTCGGCGCCGGGCAGCGCGGCGAGTGCGGCGGTGATCTTGGTGCGCAGCTCCTCGGAAGCGGGCGCATCCATGATCGCCTGCTTGAGCCCGGCGAGCTGTTTTCTGCGCACCGCGCCGTCCTTGACGAACGCTGGGTCGGCGAGCACGGTCGCGATCGTTGCGTCGAGCTTGTGGGTCTCGAGATGGGCGGCGTAGTAGCGGTACGGCACGCCGAACCCGGGCGGCACGTCGAAGCCAGTCAGCTTCGCGGCGCGGATCTCGCCGAGGTTGACCGCCTTCGCGCCGTAGCCGTCGATGTCGGTGACCCGCATCTCGTCGAGGGTGGCGAGGTGATCGATCGAGAGATCTGCGACGGGGACCACGACTTGCTTGTGGACCTTGGTCGTGTGCGCCGCGATCTCCTCGGGCGTGGGTTTGCGCAGCGTGTACGAGCCGCCCTTGGCCTCGAAGAACACCTGCTTGCCGTCGAGCTCGCCATGTTTTGCGCGGGCCTCGCGCAGGCCGACGTTCGGGATGCCCCACGCACGCGCGCGCAGGCTGACGTGGGCGAGCGGCGTCGAGAACGCTTCGGAGATGATGCCGGCGACTGGCGTGATGTCGGGCAGCGGCGCGGACAACACGACGATCTCGTCGGGCTTGAAGGTCAGTGCTTCGACGTTCGCGTCAGGCGGAACGATCCGCAGTGTGCCGAGCGCAGTACCCTCGTTGAACGCCTGATAGGTCGCCGCCTGATAGAGCTGGTCGTTGAGGATGAACGGGACGCCGCGCAGCTTCTTCGCGACCTTCTCCTGGTAGGTCGAGTCGGGGCGGTACTTGACCTTGTCGCCGAGGAAGAACGTCTCCTTCATCCGCTTGTACGCGCGGGTCACGTGAGCGGCGGTCGCAAGGTCTCCGTCCCAGAATGCAAATGTCCAGACGTCCTGCGACGTGTGATGGACGAGGTAACACATCATGAAGTCGGTCTTGGTTGCCGTGTAGTTCTTGTCGAACACACGGACGGCATCCTTCGTCTTCGGCTTCTTGTAGAGCTCCTGGAAGACGAAATCCTTGTGGACCGCGTAGACCCCGACGTCGAAGTAGTAGATGGCGTCTGATTTCAGATCGACCACGAACTTGGCGAACCGCTCGCCGCCGAGCTCCCTGGAGTAGGCGTCGAACGTCTCGCCATCTTCGAGCGTGTTGGTCCACAGCCGGCGCGCTGGAGTGGTGACCGGAACCACGGTCGGGGCAAGCTCGGAGGCATCCAGCGGCGGAGATGCGGCGTCGGCCGGCGGGCGCGGCGGGGGCGGGGGCGGCAGACGCCTGACCGGCGGATCCTCGGTCTTTCCGCACGCGACGGTGAGGCAGAGCCACAAGGCCGCGAGCAAGCGACTCATTCGGGGGACAAGTTATCCTGATTCGGGGGAGACGGCCGGATCCGGTTGGCGGGGTTCCCTGACCCTGCCGCGTATTTGCGTTCCGATACCGGTGGGGGTTATCACTGATCCATGGCGGAGCGCGAGCCGGCCGAGCCGGCCCTGTTGGGAGACCAGGCCGAAGGACCACAGGGCTCCGGCACCTCCGTGGTCGAGCCGTCGCCTCCCGTGCGGCCGTCGCGCCGCGAAGCGCCCACCGTTCATGTGGTGGGATTCTGGAGGCGATTCGCAGCCGCCGCGGTCGACCTCGCGATCGTGATCCCGGCATCGCTGATCATCACGCTGATCGCGAGCAAGGTCGCCGGTGTTCACCTGCCGCCGTCCAACCTCAAGGTGCTCGACATCGACATGTGGATCGATCTCGTGCTCGCGACGGATCCCGCGCTCGTGATGGGCATGGTGATGATGCTCGCGATCGGGATGATCTACCTGCTCGTGTTCCAGATCGTGCTCGGACGGACGCTCGGGATGCGTCTCCTCAAGATCAAGATCATCGACGTGTATGGCGATCGGCCGTCGCCAGGGCGCTGTGTCGCGCGGTGCGCGGGCTATCTCGCCGGCGTCGCGACGTTGTTTCTCGGCTTCCTTTGGATGGGCTTCGACAGCGAGAAGCGCGGCCTGCAGGACTGGATCGCGGGCACTTACGTGATCCGGGCATGAGGCGATGCCTTCGCGTCTGAGCTCCCTGCTGGTCCGGGATGGCCTCGTAGGCGTCAAGCGGATGGAGAAGGCGTTCCAGCGCCAGGTCATCTATGGCGGTAGCCTCGATACGATCCTCCTCGAGATGAACCTCGTCCCCGAGGAGCGG